>DDPL01000067.1 GCA_002342175.1 Legionellales bacterium UBA2469
ATAATAATAAGCATTTACAATATATCATATTTTTTAATAAAAAAAACCCTACACAAGTCGGGTTTTTTCAATGGCAATTTTAAATGGATTATTTATACATTACATCAATAATATCGTATGCCGTCACGCCTCCGGGTGTTTTAACTTCAACAGAGTCATCCACTTCCTTCCCAATTAATGCTTTCCCAATTGGTGATGAATAAGATATTTTGTTTTCTTTAATATTGGCTTCATCTTCACCAACGATTTGATAAACGGTTTCTTCATCGGTGTCTATGTTACATAATTTAACTGTTGCACCAAAAATGATTTTTCCATTGTTTGGCATTTTTTGAATATCGATGATTTGTGCATTGGATAACTTCGCTTCAAGCTCTTGAATTCGTCCTTCATTGAAACTTTGTTCTTCACGGGCAGCATGATACTCCGCATTTTCTTTTAAATCGCCATGCGCTCGTGCGGTTGCTATCGATTCAATAATACGAGGTCTATCCACCGACTTACGACGATTTAACTCCTCACGTAGCGCCTCTGCGCCGATGACTGTCATTGGAACTTTTATCATCACAACTTCCTTCTTAAGCAATAATACTATAACCCGCATCAACGACGATGGTTTGACCACGAATCATCTGTGATTCAGGTTGACATAATAAATAAGCCACATCTGCAACGTCCTGAGGCATAAGTGAACGATTGACCAACGATTTCATTTGATGTTCGTCTAATAATTGTTCACGATTGGGGAAATGCTTTAATGCATCTGTATCCACCACCCCTGCGGAAATCGTATTGACCGTTACATTTTTTTCGGCCAGCTCTAAACTTAAAGAACGCACCAACGCTTCAAGGGCTGCTTTTGAGGCACCAATAAAAGCATAATTTGGAATTGCGCGTGTAGCGCCTAAGCTTGATAATGCAAGCACTCTACCACCTGATTGTAAACGATCATAAAAAGAACGAACCAAATGATGTAATGCCAATGCATTGGTTTCTAAACACCAACGCCAGTGTTTGGTCGACATTTGCATCGCTGGTTTTAAAACGCCACTTGCTGCATTGCTGACAATAATATCCACTTTATCGAAATGCTCAGAAAAAGCCTGGGCCATTTCTTTTACAGAGGATTCATCTGCCACATTCGCCTGCAAAGCCACAGCTTTTCGCCCCAAGGCTTGCAACTCATCAATCAACTTCGCTGCCTCATCGGAACTGTTGTAATACACAATCGCAATATCAGCACCAGCTTTCGCTAATTTCAAAGCAATCGCTTTTCCAATCCCACGGGCCCCACCTGTAATGACGGCGACTTTACCCTTTAAANNNTAATGCATCAAAGCTGCTGTCAACTAAAAAGGCTTTATTTTATCAAAAATGTGCTTGCAAATGGCATGATATCTCTTATTTTTTAAATATTTTTTTGATGTAAAATGCTGGTCAAAAAATCAAAATACATTGTATAATGATGTTTTAAACATCAAAATACATTAAAATGTACAAAAGACTATTACATTTACCCATTGATCATCACGATAGTATATTTCTTTTAGGCCCTCGCGGCACTGGAAAAACGGCATGGTTACAACAATTTATTCATGACTCGATTTATATTGATTTATTAAACTACTCCGTATTTAGCAATCTTTGTGCAGATCCCTCCCGTTTAGCTGAAAAAATTCCACCGCATTTTTCAGGCTGGGTCATTCTTGATGAAATTCAAAGAATTCCAGAACTATTAAATGAGGTTCATCGATTAATTGAAACAAAACATATTAAATTTATTTTAACAGGTTCATCTGCTCGAAAACTTAGACGTCATCACACCAATCTCTTAGCCGGAAGAGCATTAAGATACAATATGCATCCTTTGTTACCACAAGAGATGGAAAAAGATTTTCAAATTAATAAAGCTTTAGAGCTTGGCTTACTTCCAGCGGCCTATCAATATGATAATCCTCATCGATATTTAGAAACCTATATACAAACCTACCTACAAGAGGAAGTTATCCAAGAGGGGCTCACTAGAAATCTAAATGCTTTTACAAAATTTTTAGAAGTCGCTAGTTTTTCGCAAGGTGCCACAATCAATGCCACAGAAATTGCTAGAGAAGTCGGCATAGACCGACAAGTTATACAAAATTATTTCAGCATCTTAGAGGAATTACTTATAGCGCATCGATTACCTGCTTTTACCAAGCGAGCCAAAAGACGATTAATCCAAAAAGACCGTTTTTATTTTTTTGATGCGGGTATTTATCGATTTCTAAGACCCAAAGGCATTTTAGACTCTCCCAGTGAAATTGAGGGGGCTGGACTTGAAACTCTTTTTTTACAAATATTTTTAGGTTTAAATGATTATTTAGAATGGCATAAAACGATTTATTATTGGAAATCATCCAGCGGCCTAGAAGTCGATTTTGTTATTTATGGCGACAGCTTACATGCTTTTGAAATTAAACATAGCAAACATATTACGCCTAAATTTTTAAATAGCCTAAAAGCATTTAAAGAAGACTATCCTATGGCAAAAACATATATTCTCTATATGGGACAAGAAACACTATATTTTGATGATATTATCGCCTATCCTATGGAATGGGCTTTGATGAATTTGCCGACCATCTTAACCCAAGGCTAAACTAGCCCTAAACCTAAACATCGTGTAAAATTCCGCTCAAGCTTAATTGATACCAGAAATCATGACAAACTCTTGGATAAAAACCACATTACCCATCGCAGCCGTTTTTGCGTTTCGGATGCTGGGTCTATTTATGCTTATTCCTATTTTTAGTGTTTATGGTATGCAGCTAACACATGCCACACCCATGCTTGTCGGTCTTGCATTGGGCGCCTATGGTTTTACCCAAGGCATGATGCAGGTTCCTTTTGGGGTCTTATCCGATTATTTTGGCCGAAAACCAATGCTTCTTATCGGACTGACCTTGTTTGGATTGGGAAGCATGATTGGGGCTTATACCCATTCCATTTACGGCATGATTTTAGCACGAACCATCCAAGGATTTGGGGCAATTGGAAGTGTATTGATTGCGTTACTTGCTGACTTGGTTCCTGACAACCAACGACCCAAAGCAATGGCCATCATTGGCATGTGTATTGGTTTATCTTTTGCTATTGCAATGATCATCAGTCCAATGATAGTTCATATAGGCGGTCTTCCTGAAATATTTAAAGTGACTTTGGGTTTGATTGTGGTCGGCATATTGTTGGTCTTGTTGGTCATCCCTACCCCTCAACATCAAAAACCATCTCCTTTTCATAAAGGCATGATTTGGAATGCATTAACCCAACCTGACTTGCTCCGATGTCATGTTGGCATTTGGGGGCAACATTTTATTCTGACATCTTCTTTTTTTGCTATTCCATTACTTTTAAAAAGCGCTAATATTTCATTATCATCGTTTTATTTATCCTTAATGGTTAGTGCTTTTATTGTGATGCTTCCACTGATTGGCTGGAGCGAACGAAAGAAAAAGCGCCTACCTCTTTTTCAAGTCTGTGTGATTTTGTTCGCCGTTGCTCAAATGGCCATGATATTTATTCCCCTAGAAAAACACATTCTCTGGGGTACTTTATTTGTCTATTTTGTGGCATTTAATATTTTAGAAGCGTTATTTCCCAGCATGATTACTCAAGCTGCTATGCCCGAATTAAGAGGAACGGCAACAGGTGTCTACTCAACTTCCCAATTCTTGGGTATCTTTTTCGGTGGCAGTCTATCTGGTATTGTTTACCATCAGTTTTCAACCACCGGTATTTTTATCATGAATACGCTATTGAGTTTGGGTTATTTATGCTTTATACGGAAAATTTGTAGGTGATGGTTCGATTTCACCGACTCTTTCATAAAAATTGAAATTCATCATCGATATTAAAAATATTTAATAGCTTGTATAACTTTAATGATTGTGTAACGCCTGAATAGATAACATATCCGCCAATAAATTTATCCGGCGCTATTTTATGTAGCCAATCGAGTCCTTTTAAAAACTCCATATGAAACGTTTGTGAGGACTTAATTTCAATTGGAATATATTGAAGTGAATGTCGTAAAAGCAAATCCACTTCATTTTGATGGCTATCCCTAAAAAAATATAATTCAGGGTTTAACCAATTGTTATAGAATCGCTTCATCATTTCTACAATCACCAGATTTTCAAAAATCAAACCGCGCAAAGGGTGTGCCTTAAGCTGCTCAACGCGATGAATTCCTAAAAGAGAACACAATAGACCCGTATCATAGAAATATAGTTTAGGAGATTTAATCACTCGTTTTCCGATATTTTCAAAATATGGTTTTAATTCAAAACTCACAAAAGAAGCCGATAAAATTGAGCACCACTGCTTAATTGTGTTCGAACTTACACCCACATCATTTGCAACTGACTGATAATCAATCAACTGCCCAATCCGACTTGCAATAATGATTAAAAATTTTTGAAACAGCCCCAAATCTTTAATATGGAGCATTTGCCTCACATCTTTTTCTACATAAGTTGCAATATAATCTTGATAATATCTTCTCACATCAATTTGTTCGTTAAATAGTTTCGGATATCCACCCATCCACATCAGGTCATCTAATGCGTACTTATCGTGAAACCCTTCTAATTCTTTGAGCGACAACGAGAGTAATTTAATAATAGCGGTTCGACCCGCAAGAGACTGGCTAATTGCCTCATGTNNATGACTTCCCGTTAAAATAAATAGTCCATTCTTGTTTTTAGCATCTGCATAAGCTTGTATATATGATAAAAATTGGGGATATCGCTGAATTTCATCAATAATCACGCCCTGTTCAGGGATGCTCTCTAAAAATCCTCGTGGATCATATTCAATTTTCAGCCTATCATCAGGATACTCTAAATTCACATAAAGGCGTTCCGGAAAAGCTTGTTTAACAAGCGTGGACTTTCCTGATTGTCTTGGGCCAAGAATCGTTACAACCGGATATTGGCGTATTGCATCATGCAGGTATTTTTCAATAAATCTTTTAATATACATTTATGAATAATATGTTTTTTAATTCTAAATATAGAATAGCATATGAACTCAATCATGTGCAATATTGAAATTCCATTTCAGTATTGCGCAAAACTGACTGGCTGACTTAAGAATTATTCCACGCGACGAAGGTGTGGGAATAAAATGACATCGCGAATAGCAGGCATATTGGTCAATAACATTACGAGCCTATCAATCCCAATTCCCTCACCTGCGGTTGGCGGTAACCCATATTCAAGGGCATCGATGTAGTCTTGGTCAAAATGCATCGCTTCTAAATCGCCCGCATTTTTACCTGCCACTTGTCGATGGAACCGCTCGGCTTGATCATGCGGATCATTTAACTCCGAAAACCCATTGGCCAATTCACGTCCTGCAATAAACAACTCAAATCTATCCGTCATATGTGGATTATCGACACTAGCACGCGCCAAAGGAGAAACTTCCGTTGGATATCCCGTAATGAAGGTTGGTTGAATCAATAAATGTTCAACTTTTTCTTCAAATAACATCATTTGCAGCTTACCAATACCATCTTCAGATGTCGTTTCCAAACCTAAGTCATTGACAATTTTTTTGCAGCTTTCCAAATTGGTTAATTGTTCTTTGGTCCATTGTTTTTGATACTTGAGCAAGGACTCTAACATCGTCAAACGCTCAAATGGCTTACCAAAATCAATTTCTGTGCCTTGATAATCAAAACTTGTTTTTCCCAGAACTTCCATGGCAACCGTTTTGAGTAAGGATTCAGTAAATCCCATGAGCTCTTGATAATCGGCATATGCTTGGTAGAACTCCATCATGGTAAATTCTGGATTATGCCGTGTTGAAAGACCTTCATTTCTGAAATTGCGATTGATTTCAAATACGCGCTCAAAGCCACCCACAACAAGGCGTTTTAAATATAACTCAGGTGCAATACGCAAAAACATCGGCATATCTAAAGCATTATGGTGCGTTGTAAACGGACGAGCGGAGGCTCCTCCTGGTATCGGATGCAACATCGGTGTTTCTACTTCTAAGAAGGCATGTTGATTCATAAATTGTCGAATCGATTGTAATATCTTCGTACGGGCTAAAAAGACTTTTCGGCTTTCTTCATTTGCAATTAAGTCAACATATCGTTGGCGATAACGTTTTTCTTGATCTGACAAACCATGAAATTTATCTGGTAATGGGCGTAATGATTTGGTTAATAACACGACCTCTTCAGCATGAATAGTTAATTCACCAGTTTGGGTAATGAATAAAAACCCTTTAACGCCAATAATATCGCCCAAATCCCAATGTTTAAAAGATTCATAGACGTCTGGAAGATCATTGGCTTTGATATAAACTTGTATCCGTCCCGATACATCTTGTAAATGGAAAAAACTGGCTTTTCCCATCACACGTCTTAGCATCATTCGTCCGGCTATAGCAACGGATATTTTATCTTCAGCCAATATTTCTTTGGATTTTTGGCCGTGCGCATTCATTAAATCTTGTGCTAAGGCATCGCGTCGAAATTCATTGGGAAAAGCGAAACCTTGCGCTCTTAAATCAGCTAATTTTTTTTGACGAATTTGATAAACCACACTTTCATCTTGTGGTTGATTTAAATCTTGTTCTGACATTTAAATTATACTCCTGCTTTTAAACTTGCGGCGATGAAATCATCTAAATCACCATCGAGGACCGCTTGTGTATTACCGGTTTCAACACCGGTACGTAAATCTTTAATTCGAGCTTGGTCGAGCACATATGATCGAATCTGTGAACCCCATCCAATATCAGATTTGGTCGCTTCAAGTGCTTGAGCTTGGTCTCTTTTTTCTTTCATAGCCAAATCATACAAACGTGCTCGCAGTTGTTTCATGGCTTGGTCTTTATTTTTATGTTGACTTCGGTCTGTTTGACACTGTGTCACAATACCTGTTGGGATATGCGTAATTCGCACAGCAGAGTCCGTCCGGTTAACGTGCTGTCCACCAGCTCCCGATGCACGATAGGTATCAATTCTCAAATCTGCTGGATTAATCTCAATCTCAACTTTATCATCAATTTCTGGAGAAATAAAAATAGCGGCAAAAGAGGTATGGCGTCGATTACCTGAATCGAAGGGAGATTTACGTACCAATCGATGCACCCCACTTTCTGTACGTAACCAACCATATGCATACTCACCTGCCACATGAATAGTGGCATTTTTAATTCCGGCAACTTCGCCTGCAGAACATGCTTCAAGCGTCACAGCAAATCCATGTTTTTCAGACCACCGCAAATACATGCGCAACAACATTTCGGCCCAATCTTGCGCTTCCGTTCCACCGGAACCTGACTGAATCTCAATATAGGCATTGGCGTGATCCATTTCGGCACTAAACATTCGACGAAACTCTAAATCCTGAACTTTTTGTTCGACTTGCAGCAAATCATTGACCAAATCTCCGATTAAGGATTCGTCGTTTTCTTCTTTGGCCATAGTGAAAAGTTCTTCTGCATCAATCAATTGCGAACGCATTTGTTCAATGTTGAGAACGATTGATTCCAATAAAACTTTTTCTTTACCCAAGGCTTGGGCATGTTCAGGATTATCCCATAATTTAGGGGACTCCATCTCTCGATTGACTTCTTCAAGACGCTCTTTTTTTAGATCGCCGTCAAAGATACCCCCAAAGTGCTTCCAGACGCTGTGTTAAATCAACCATTTGCGCTGAAATTTGATTAACTTCCAACATAAAAAACCCAGTTTACAATTTTAAAAATATATTTTATCAAATTCTGAGAAAAATGAATCAAAAATATATAAAATCATAATGAAAAATACGGTTTTTCATCCGAAGGCACCATTTTAAGTCTACATACTAGGTCCTTATACTAGGTCCTTGTCGAAGCTCGGTATTTAATGATTTTTGATATGTTGATTCTGTTGATTCTGATGAAAAATAGCTTCTTAACAAAGGCTTTAATCCCAAACACAAAATATCTGTTAATTTTGTGATAAATGGTTTCTCAGACCAAGTGGGGCTTGAGGCATTGCATATAGTTATTCCCTCTTTGATTTTATTCGTAGACTCGCAGTCAAGCGGGTATTTAATGTTATTATTCACATTAAGCATCGTATTGTAGCGTGTGATTAACTTTTTTTGATATTCTGATGCACCCTCTGGAACTGCGACAGGCTCATTTGGCGTACCTGGGAGCGAAATACCCCCCCGACCTATTTTCATTGCCAGATGTTCAGTATAATCCTGAATAATTTCTTTAATCTTTTCGGAGTTCAGTGGATTTTCTACCACTTTTGATGGCTCTTTTTCAACGGCAGCAACCAAATCAGATGACATTGATTTCACAAAACCCAAAGCGTTCGGCTCATCTTGCAGTACACCAATATAATCAAATTTATGAATTTTCAAACAAATTCCAGCTGGAATATCCTTTGGTTTAAGATATTTGCAAATATCTTCAATTAAATCTTGGCGATCATCTATAAAATTAAATTCAATCTCATCATTCGGATATTGTTTTCGAATATCCCGCATCTGTGCCCTCAGTAAAGGAATCTTCGATGGGCGGCCCTCATCCGTATTGCGACTGGGTTCTGGTGCATGTAATTGAGGGCCAGAACTATTTTTCATACGTTCAAACGCACTGCCGCGAGGGTTGTTACCATCCGCCAATAAGAAAGGCTCAAAAGTCCAAGTTTTACCATCTTTCTGATTCCGTTTTTCACATAAGGATTTTAGTGCGGAAAATGCACTCCCATTATTATTTCTTCTAATATTCAGTTCATCGAGCTCTTTCGATTGCCTGTCAGACCCCACATAAACACTCACCAATTCAGCTTCCTTGGTTAAATCTGTTAGATAATCATTGTATAAGCGTGGTAATTTCTCGAGCTTTGAGTTTAAGTCGGGATATTGTTTATAAAATTGTTTGTTATGTCCATTTCTTTCGTTCTCAACGCCATTGGGCGCGACTATCGAATAACAGCCATCATAATCCTGTGAAATCACGACACGCTTTATCATATTTTGCTCGTCAAAAAACGATTATAAATATAGTTTAGCCTATCGTTTAAAATTTGCACGTTCTTTTGCTTTACCTTTTCTAACGTTATCTTTTATAATATTTTTTTCTATCGTGATAATTACATGTACGCCCTTCAACTGAAAAATCTACAAAAAACCTATAAAAATGGATTTAAAGCCATACAAGGTATTGATTTAAATATAGAGAAAGGTGATTTTTTTGCACTTCTTGGTGCCAATGGCGCTGGAAAATCAACCACGATTGGGCTCATTAGCAACTTATTGCCGGCAACATCCGGTGATATCATTATCAATGGACACCATCTTAAAAAAAATCCCATTGCAGCCAAAAAAAGCTTAGGCATCGTGCCTCAGGAGTTTAATCTCCCTGTATTTGAAACATGCATCGAAGTTTTATTAAATTTTGCGGGTTATTTTGGTATATCTCGAAAAAAAGCATTACCACGCGCCGAATGGTTGCTAAATGAATTAGGATTAACCCATAAAAAAGATGCTATTGTTTATCAACTATCCGGCGGCATGAAAAGACGATTAATGATTGCCCGAAGTCTCATGCACCATCCCAGCGTTCTCATTTTGGATGAGCCATCTGCAGGTGTTGATGTTGAGATTCGTCATCAAATATGGGAGTTTTTAAAACGCATCAATCAAATGGGTACGACCATCATTTTAACAACCCATTATTTAGAAGAAGCCGAACAGTTATGCAATCATGTCGCTATATTGCACCACGGAAAAATCATTGAACAAGCCTCTATTCAGGATTTGTTAAAAACACAAACCCATCAAACCTATATTGTCGTAACGAAAGAGAAATTTCAGTGTTTACCTGCTCTGAATACATGGAAAACCACTGTCATTAATGAAACATCTTTTGAAGTAATCTTGCCCGCTCATACCTCATTAAATGAAGTTTTTTCGCATTTGCTCGAGCATCAAATTGAAATTCATAGTGCGACACATAAAACCAATCGATTAGAAGCACTTTTTATGGAACTTATAAAAGATGAACATTAAGCAACACAGTATTGCCATTTATACCCTTATTCGTCGAGAGGTGGTTCGTATTTTTAGAATTTGGGTTCAAGCATTTTTAGGTCCGATCACTAATTTATTTTTATATTTTATTATTTTTGGGAATATTGTTGGACAACGCATTGGTCTCATTGATGGTATTCCTTATATTGATTTTATATCGCCAGGACTTATCCTCATTGCCGCAATTAATACGTCTTATATGCACACCACATCAAGCTTTTTTATTGTGCGCTTTCAAAAAAATATTGAAGAAATGCTCATTAGCCCCCTCTCCAATTTTCATATTTTGGTCGGGTTTGTGATAGGTGCCATTATTCGCGCTTTATTGGTAACGACCATCATTACGCTATTTATTACCACTTTTTGCAAAGTCAAATTACACTTTAGTATGCAGTTGCTTGTGGACCTCATCCTAACATGCACTATTTTTTCATTAGCCGGTTTTTTGAATGCCATTTTTGCAAAAGATTTTGATGATATCGCTCTAGTGCCATCATTTATCCTGACGCCCTTGGGTTATTTGGGTGGTGTGTTTTATAATATCCAGATGCTTCCCCATACCTGGCAAGAGATTGCAAAATACAATCCATTGTATTTTATGATCTCAACATTTAGGGCACATGCATTGGATATTCCTTATGCACAAACAGGGACGACCCTGGGCATTATGGTCGCTCTAGCAGTAACGCTTATTTGGGCCAACTTCGTTGTAATGAATCGGGGTCTTCTGATTCGAAACTAAGCAATTTTGGACTTAAGGGTTCCGCAATACTCACAGGTGAGGTCCTTATTAGAGAAAAGGTATTGATTTCATAATTCATGAAACGTTTTCCTTGTTCCATAAACTCAATAAAACGTCGCCCTTTATCATCAACATCTGTTTGGTGCATCAAAGCAATATCGATTAATTTTTGCCACATGTGTGCTGTTATTCCTTCCAATACCGGATGTTTTAAATCATCTAAAATATTGTTAAATTTAAATGCAGCACTTAATGCATTCACTAAAACATTGATGTCTAAACCTTTAGGATAAATGCTGACTAATTTAAAAAACACGCTTAAAGTATGCTCAATCGTTTCTGGGTTTTTCATAAAAACATGTGCATTCTTCAACAAAAATCTCATCAATATCGCTGGATTTTCTGTCGCAAAAATACTTTCAAAATGTGGGGTATTGGGATGGAAAGATTTAAATAACGCCACTTGTTTTGTAAGCATTGATTTTTTATTCCAATCAAATAATCCAGATTCCAACAAATGACTATGATTATTTTCTTTGAAAAATTCCATGGCCTTCAATAATTGCAATTGTTGCTTTAAGAAATGCGCCGATTGGCTTTCCCAGTTTTTAACATATTCGAAAAACTGATATGCCATTTTTGGACTACAAATGCCATTATAAATATCAAAAATACAACTTAATAAATATGGTTGAGAGGTTTGTAATGCTGACACAATGAGCTCATCATCAAAAAGATGATTTTCGATTAGAATAAATAATAAAAATTCATGTTCAACATAAAATTGATGTTTTTCTTGAAAAGTCGTTAATGCATCTACAACTTCGGTAGATAATAATTGATTTGGCTTTAATTTTCCCTTACGAAAGAATAACATCAGTACGATATAAACATCTCTTAATCCTGAATAGTTTTGCATTAAAAATTCAACTTCCGACGCCCGTCGATGAATCTCATCTAAAGGACGTGGCATTTTGGAAACCACACGAAATAATTTTTCAGTCACAAAATCATAAGCATTGAGCACAAACAAATCATTCAATAGTAACTGCTTTTGATGGGCACTAAGACCCTGCAGAAAATCTGGAAATTTGATTTGGAAATTTTCAATTTTTGAATCGAGCAAGGTAATTAATTTTTCATGGATTTGGGAAGGGAAAAATACAGCTGAGATATTGTGTCGATAAGCCTGTCTCTCAAAAAAGGACATACTAAACATATAAACCTTATTTAATATAAAATGAAAAAAAAGAGAGCAATAGTATCTAATTTAGAACGAAAAATCAAGATTCAAATGCGTTTTCTAATCGCGCACGTATTCGATGCGTGGCTTGACTTAATATTTGAGATACACGGGATTCACTCACTTCTAAAATGTCACCAATTTCTTTGAGTTGAAGTTCATGTTCATAATATAAAGAAATCGCCATTTGTTCATTTTTAGGAAGTAACTGAATAATATTCGCTAAATAATGTTGATAATCCTGTTGCATTACATCTCGAAAAGGCTCTCCCATCGCCGGATGAGAGACTTCAAACAGTTGATCATCATCAATTCCGAGATCATCAAATCCATACAGATGCGCGGCTTGTGCATCTTGTAGCATGGTATAATAATCTTCGAGAGACACTTTAAGCTCTTCTGCGACCTCATGATCATGCGCATCTCGCCCCAATCGATTTTCAACATTTTTTACAGCAGCTGAAATCTCACGTGACATTTTATACACTGAACGTGGCACCCAATCTTGACGGCGAATTTCATCTAAAATACTTCCCTTCACACGAATTGAAGCATAGGTGGCAAAAGCCGCCCCTTTTTCACCTTGATAGTGGCGTGCTGCTTCAATTAACCCTACCATACCAGCTTGAATCAAATCATCTAATTGAACGACGGGGGGCAACCGACACATAAGGTGTCGAGCCAACTGTTTCACCAAGCCAAGATTTTTTTGAATCAAATCATCAGTGCAACGTTGGGTTTCAGTGTTCATAGATGGAAAATGATAGGAACTATATTTTCAGTATGAATCATGAATTGAAAAAATGGCAACTATTTATATCTTAAAAAATAAAAAGGGCCTAACGGCCCTTATTTAAAAAGACATATCACATTTGTTTCGTCGTAAGTCAGCATCTACCATCATTTTGCATAATTCAGAAAGTGGCGTTTTTGCTTCCCATCCCATATCAGCTTTCGCTTTTTCAGGGTTCCCTATCAATAAATCAACTTCTGCAGGTCGATAGAATTTCGGATCAACTTTCACTAAAGCTTTTCCAGTTTTCATATCATATCCAACTTCATCAGTTTCTTTTCCAGACCATTCCAACTGAATATCCACCGCAGAAAATGCCAGCGCCACAAACTCACGAACAGGATGGGTTTTATTGGTTGCTAAAATATAGGTATCGGATTCAGGTTGTTGTAACATCATCCACATGCCCTCAACATACTCTTTCGCAAATCCCCAATCACGTTTCGCATCCATATTGCCAAGAAATAATGTTTCGGCTTGTCCCAATGCAATTTTTGCAACTGTATCGGTAATTTTACGCGTCACAAACTCTTTGCCACGTAATGGAGACTCATGGTTGAATAAAATTCCACTCGATGCAAATATGCCATAGGATTCACGATAGTTAATCGACATCCAATGCGCGAATAATTTTGCAACACCATAAGGACTTCTTGGATAAAATGGCGTGCTTTCAACTTGAGGAACTGCTTGAACTTTTCCAAACATTTCAGAAGTTGAGGCTTGATAAAACTTAATTTTAGGATTTACAATTCGGATGGCTTCCAATAAGTTTAATGGACCCAGTCCGGTAATTTCTGCAGTGGTGAGTGGTTGTTCAAATGATACGCCCACAAAGCTTTGTGCCGCTAAATTATAGACTTCATCTGGTTTAGAAAATTCGATTAAACGCACGCAAGACGATACATCGGTCAAGTCGAATTCAACCAATTGCAAATTAGGATGTTTATCAATACCTAATTCTTTAATTCGCCAAAAGTTCACTGTAGATGAACGACGGTATGTTCCAAAAACTTTATACCCTTTATGGAGCAAAAGTTCAGCCAAATAAGCGCCATCCTGACCCGAAATTCCTGTGACCAATGCAACTTTCACGATTTATCCTTAAAAATATAATAGATTTTAAAATTTCTAATACGATACACGAATTACATACAAAAACGAAGCGTTTCCAGGTGCGAACCCCCGTAATCCTTAAATATTTTTGATGTCTCGATACAATTTGACATATTGCTCAACCATCTGTGATGCTTTAAACAATTGTGCATAATGTTGTCTTGCATTTACACCAAAGATTTGAGCAAGTTCAGACTTCGTGTACCACGCTTGAATAGCTAATCTTAATGCGTTTGCATCAGCTGGTGGAACAACCCATCCAGTTTGTTGATGTTGATTAATATAACTGGTGCCAGTTCCCATTTCACAAGAAATTAAAGGTTNNCGCCCCTTCGACCAATGAAAGTCCAAAAGCTTCACTGCGTAGATGTGATGGAAGCACCAAACCTCCAGACAATTGCAGCACCGCATTTTTATCTTGATCTTGTAACTTTCCTAAATAATGAATGTTTTTTAATTGATATTGGGTTTCCAAAGCCTGTAAATGCGCTTTCTCTGGACCATCCCCTATTAATACTAAAGGAATATCAAGACCCTTTAATGCTTCAAATAAATAATTTAATCCTTTGTAATACCGAAACACCCCAATAAATAATAAAAAACGTTCTGGCAATTGGGAACGCCAATGGTTCAGGTGTTTTTCTGAAATGGGTAAATAATGTGATTCATCTAATCCTAACGGGATACAATGGGTTTTATGCTTCAATTCTTGTAAATCAACACTGGTCCTCATGTATTGCGGAGAAGTTGCTACAATAGCACCCATCTGATTTAAAAAGCGTTTTTTAATGGGGTTGTAAATTTTAGATAAATACTTTTGCTTCACAATATCTGAATGATAGGTAAGAACTGTGGGTTTGGTATGCCCTGCAGAAAAATGCATAATATCCATCCAAGGATATGGATAGTGATAATGAATAATGTCGGCTTTTTCAGAAAGCGCTTTGAACTTTCCCAAGCCTTTCAAGGATATGGGTGTGGAGGCATACTCCACATCGGATGGCACAAACACCACACGATAACCTTGATACTCAAATTCTTCTGTATTTTTTTGAGGCGCAAACGTCAATACGGTAGATTGAAACCCATGCGCTAAAATGCCTTGGGCAATGTGGTGCATCACTTGTTCTGCACCACCCATGCTTAGTGGAAGCGCTGTTTTATAACACTGTAAAACATGCATTAATTAAGCTCTGCCATAAATATCTTCAAATCGCACGATATCATCTTCACCAAGATATGCGCCACTTTGTACTTCAATCATCACCAATGGGATTTTACCGGGATTGTTTAAACGATGTTGATGTCCGGCGGGAATATAGGTTGACTCATTGGTCTGAATCAAAAATTCTTTATCGCCATTAACAACTTTGGCCATACCACTCACCACAATCCAATGTTCACTGCGATGATAATGCATTTGTAAACTCAAAGACGCACCGGGTTTTACTTCAATGCGTTTGATTTTAAAACCTTCCCCTTCTTCAAGAACGGTGTAGGTTCCCCAGGGACGATGGACGGTTCGGTGAAGCTTATAAGAGTCATGTGCTTTTTCTTTTAAAGCACTATAAATCGCTTTTACTGATTGTGCGTGATTTTTATGAGCAACCAATAAAGCATCGGCTGTATCCACCACAATTAAATCTTCTGCGCCAACCACACCGACCACACGATTTTCACTTTGAATATAAGTGTTTGTGGTATCTTTTAAAAAGACATCGCCAGTAACGCGATTATTGTTTTCATCGGCAGGAATCAATTCGCTTAATGCGTTCCAAGAACCAATATCACTCCAACCGAGTTCACAAGGAACAACGGATAAACGTGCAGTTTTGGCATTATTAACGCTGACCGGTTCCATGAGTGCATAATCAATAGAGTCATCCGGAATTTGTGCAAACGATGCGGCCAATTCGATTTGTGTGAAATGGTCACCTCGTGCCACTTTAGATTCATGAAAACACTTCAAGCAACCTTCATAAATGGCTTTAGAATGTGATTGCATTTCTTTAAGCAATTCACCCACTGGAAAACAAAACATTCCACTATTCCAATAGAAATTACCACGTTGGATAAATTCTTCAGCCACATCACGAGATGGTTTTTCGATAAAACGTGAGACTTTTTCACCATCCGCTTCAATATAACCAAAACCTGATTCTGGATAAGTGGGATTCATACCAAATGTGACCAATTTCCCTTTTTCAGCCAAGCTTTTCGCTTTCATTGCGGCTTGTTCAAATGCGCGCTGATCTTGGATTAAATGATCGGCAGGTAAAACCAACATACAGGCATCATCACCCAATACCGCTTGAATATGCAATGCCGCCATTACAATCGCAGGCGCAGTATTACGAGCCACCGGTTCTAAAATATAGGACTGATGAAGTTCAGGGGAAGAAAAGCTGGCATATTCATCTTCAATTTTAAAATACAGCTCACGATTAGTGATCGTTAAAATATGCTCCACACCCGCAATTGATTTTGCACGAATAAATGCTTTCTGTAATAAGCTTTCGCCATCCGTTAATTTAATAAATGGCTTTGGATGATGTTCGCGAGATAAAGGCCATAATCGAGAGCCTGCGCCACCACATAAAATCACGGGGACCAAATGATGATTGCTCACTTTGCGAGTGGTATTTTCACAAATCGACTTTTCTTTTGACAACGAGTTCATTGCAATCCTTGATATTGTTTTTATAAACCAAATTCTTGCTACATTAGCTCAAAATATTCGCAAAGGCAATTGGAATAAACACTCTCGACACCTGATTATAGCCTTGAAAGTAATGGTATGGCTGAGGCATTTTGGAAAAAATTTTTAAACACGATTATATTTTACTTTGTGAACCTTCTTAGAAGTTACGCATTGACAACAGCAGAAAATTTTGGATTAAAATGTTCTTTGCCTTGAGCGAA
>DDPL01000015.1 GCA_002342175.1 Legionellales bacterium UBA2469
CTTTGCCGGTTTTCTTTCGTTGGGTTCGTGTATTTTTGGCTGGCCCCATACGAATTTCACAACCTTGGTGGTTCTTATGAAAAAGGATATGACTCAATTATTGTCTGAGATTGCTCGAGAATTAGGTGCTAAGTTTTATCTACTGGATAGAATGATAAGCCCTGAAGAGGTTTTTGCAACAACCGGATTACTGCCCGCATTTGCGAAACGTGCAGATCAGTTGTGTTCATTATGTTTAGGCTATGGGTTAGGCGTTTCATTTCGAGATGCGGAGCAAGGTATCCTCTCTGCTGAGGTGGTGTTTGATGACGTTACACCCTTAAGTATTCGTCTGATTTTTATTACAGATGTGATTTGTGAGTTTATCAATTCAAGTCCTTCCTCAGATTTTACACCCTTAGATGAGCTATTAAAAGAATCGGTATTTGATTAAAACTGAAAATATTTTAATTTTACTGTACTAAAAATGACACGAGTCTAATGATGTGTTATGCTTATACTAAAGAGAATTAGTATCAGTTAAAAGGGTATGAATTATGAGTCAGGAAAAAGATACAGCATTTGATCTATTTAAAAAGGCGCCTGCTAGCCCGCCAATGCAGAATGATTTAGATTTAAAAACATTAGTTGGTCTAATGATTCATTCAATTGAAGAGGCAAATAATGTCTTTTTAAGGGTGTCTAAATTTTCAAAAAATCCTGTTAGTCTAGAATTCATCGAAAAATTATCAAAATACATGGGCTCTTTATCGACGATTGTTGAATCGGAAAACAAACCATCTGAAACCCCCTCTAGAAAAAGTCCATAATGATGATATAGGGAAGCTATCATGAGTACTACTGGCAAGTTGACACTCGAAGAAGTCCAAAAAGTACAGGATATTATGAATCAGCTTTTGGCTGAGAAAGACTGGGAACAAGCAACCTATTTAAAAATTCTTCGAGAAGAGCTGCAGAAAATTTATACAACATTTAATGAGCTTGCCGGTCAAGTGTATTCTCAGGTGAGCGAAGAAGCTCAAGCTCAAGCACAATTATTAAATTTTGATAAAACCGATTATAAATTGGTGTATATTAGCGTTTATTCTTCAGAAGGGGTAAATCTCGATGCTTGGCAACGAATTATCATTAATTTACCGAAACAATTTATCACGCGTGCAATCTATGAAAATGAATACGATGTTCAGGATGCGATTAAAATGGCCCCGATTTTTGCAAACGCTGCTTATGTTGCAATTTGGGTGGAAAAAAATTTAATACTATCTTCAGAGGACTTTCCCCCGCAATTTGATAAGTTAGGAAATCAGTTAATAAATCTACGTGATCGCGCGGTTCAGTTGAATAAAATCGATTTTTTCTGGAACAATATGTCTAAGTATCGCTGGATTAATGATGGCTTTGATTTCATTGAAACGATTAAAGATATGCTCATTCGAGAACAAAAAAATAATTAAATTTATTTTAAGTCATTCCCTATTTAGAAAACTTCAGTATATACTAATTCTACAAATCATTTATTCTGAACATTCTTATGCCGCAAGCTGGTGGTCAAGGACAACAAGGTGATGATGCTTTAGCCCCGTTATGGATAACAGGCGTAATGTTCTTTATTGCCTATGTCGTATGGGCGACTAAACATGAATTGATTGTTCAATTCGTCTTTTATATTAATCTAGGAGAATCCTATCTGGTGAATTTGTTATGGCCAGGGGACCCTCTTCAGGGCGTGATCAATTATATACATCAAACCGATCCTAGCAAAGTTGACTGGGATACTTTAATGAATGTAACCACTATGGTCGGTGCATACATGCGTTTTATCTTTGGCCTGATATTAGGCTTGCTCGCATTCATTCTTTACCAAAAAGATTTATCAAGTAAGTTTTCAAAAGTTTATTCGATGAAAACCTTACGTCTGCAGGAAAAAGAAAATTGGCCTGCCATTTCACCAGTGGTTGCAGAGGATTTGGTTAAAACAGATATTGATGTTGGTCCATGGGCCATGGCATTAAATCCGATGGAATTTGCCAGAAAATATAATTTATTAAAAAAGAATGATATTTTGATGGATCCCTCTGCTCCAGGACAAGAAATGACAGCATCGATTAAAAAAGGTGATGCTAAAAGGGTTTTTACCATGCAACTGGGACCATTATGGCAAGGATTTGAAAGATGTCAGCCACATGTGGTGGCTTTGGCGGCAATATTTCTTGCACGAATGAATAGAGACCGTGAGGGTGCATTGAATCTTTCAAATAATTTAAGTAAAGAATTTGCGACAGGAAAAATGAATTATGCAGCAGCGTGGCCATTGTTGAATAAGTTTAAAGATTTGCCCGTGGTTCGTGAAGTGGTAGGTCAGCATGCTTATGTCTATACAGTAATGGCATCTTTACTAAAACAAGCCCGTAATGACGGGGTAGTGCCTAGTTCAGAGTTTTTATGGCTAAAACCTATTGATAGGCGATTATGGTATATGTTGAATTGTGTTGGAAGGCAAACACCCTATGTTGAAATTTCTGGCGCATTTGCTCATTGGAAAGCGGAAATAAAAATGCAGCGGCCGTCTTTAACCCCGATGGTTGATGAAGCAACCAGGGCGTTAGAAATTGCTATTAAAGAAGTTCGATTGACGCCTAAAGAAATAGAGGAGCTACCCTCATGACCTTAAGAGGTATTGACTCAGCACGTGAGATGGATCCCCAGCGCCTGCTTCGGGATACCATAACATTAGGTGAGCGAATAGCCGATTTTAACAAACGCCCCATGCATGCGGCGATGGTTGTGATGTTTTTAGCATTAATTGGTTTTTTCTTTCCTCAAATCGGCATTTTTTGTCTTTTAATTGGTATAGGGTTTTATTTTTATGCGACATCGTATAAGCAAAAATTACCGTTTCGGCTACCTAAAGTTAGTAATTTAAAAGATTACAACGATTTAAAGCCGGGAATAAAACAACCTTATACTGCTCGCGGAATTACTTTTTTTGGGAATGATATCAAAACCAATGAAGAGTTATGGTTTGCCAATGAAGATATGCGTACACACGCTTTAATTTTTGGCTCGACAGGTAGTGGTAAAACAGAAACATTGGTCTCTTTGTCTTTTAATGCATTGGTTCAGGCCAGCGGCTTTATTTACGTAGATGGTAAAGGGGATAACTCTCTATTCGCTAAAATCTTTTCCATGGTGCGAAGCATGGGACGTGAAGATGATCTCCTTTTGATTAACTTTATGACTGGCGCACGAGATATTATTGGACCTCAAGAAAAACGATTATCCAATACTTTAAATCCATTCTGCCAAGGCTCTTCGAGTATGTTGACTCAGTTGGTGGTCAACTTGATGGGGGATAGTGGACAGGGTGGTGATGGAGACATGTGGAAAGGTCGTGCGATTGCATTCGTAGAGGCGCTCATGCGAGTTTTGGTTTATATGCGCGATCTCGATGCAATTTTATTAGATGCAAACTCCATTCGAAATTATTTCGATTTAAATCGATTAGAAATGATTGTTTTAGATAAGGTCTTTCCAAGAGATGATCAAGAAAGTGTAAGTATTGAATCGATTCCCAAAGTGGTGACAGACCCATTGCGAAATTACTTAGGAACATTGCCAGGCTGGACTAAAGAAAAAAAAGGAAAACAAGTATCACAAGTGCTGGAACAACATGGATTTATTACCATGCAGCTCGTACGAAGCTTCTCTTCCTTAGCAGATACGTATGGACATATTATTCGAACCAATTTGGCGGAGGTCGATTTTAAAGACGTTATTTTAAACCGTCGAATTTTGGTGGTGTTATTGCCCGCTTTAGAGAAGTCGCCAGAAGAATTATCGAATTTAGGAAAAATTATTGTGTCATCGTTAAAAGCAATGATGGCTGCTGGTTTAGGTGAGGAGGTTGAGGGGGAATATCGCGATGTGATTGAGCGTAAACCAACTAATGCGCCCACACCTTTTATGTGTGTTTTAGACGAGTATGGCTATTATGCAGTTAAAGGATTTGCGGTCGTACCGGCGCAGGCTCGTTCTTTGGGTTTCTGCGCTATATTCGCAGGCCAGGATTTACCGGCTTTTCAAAAAGCATCAAAAGAAGAGGCTGCATCAATTGGGGCAAACTGTAACATCAAAATTTGTATGAAATTAGAGGACCCCACTGATACTTGGGACTTCTTTACGAAAACGGCAGGTGAGGCTTACGTCACAAAAGTCGACTCATTTCAAATTCGTGATGCGAGTATGACCAATAGTTATGCCGATACAAAAAGTTCTTCATTTGAAAAAAGAGCTCGAATTGATTTGCTTGACTTAAAAGAACAAACAGAGGGTGAAGGTCATATCTTTTTCAAATCAAAAATTGTGCGGGCAAAAATGTTTTATGCCTCGCCACCGCCAGTCAAAAAAATCAAAATTAATCAATTTTTGAAAGTTGAATCTCCACCGGATGATTATATCGCAAAATTGTTTGAGCAATTTAAACATTTCACAACCCTACTTAATAACGAAGATTATGATTATCCGCCCCTAGAACCTAATGAGGTTTTGGCGAGAACATTAGAAATATTTAATCACAGCCCTAACCTAGAAAATGTAGATAAAGCATTAAAAGTGCTGGTGAATTTTGAAGGTGAACACCAAGTTGAAAATATTCGTGAAGAAATAAGTTTTGGATGTGAAGACGGAAAAATCACTATTTTTAGCGAGCTGAAATGGCCTGAAAATTTCCCCACTTTAATCACAAAAAGCGTTTCCGATTTTTGTAATCCCTTGTTAAATGGCGAGGATACGTATAGCGCATTTTCAACCATTGAAACGATTGGTGGAGAAAAATTACAAGCCAGCTCTAAAATTTCTCAAGAACTTATTAAGGATTTAAGTGGATGTACATTGTATCCAGCCTATAAACCAGATAGCATTTCTGGTACGGATCTTGCACAAATGACACAATTTATAGCAGACAAAGTAAAGCGTGTTGCAGATTCAGCAAATTCTTAATTTAGATAGATATATTGTTTTTATTGAATAAATATGGTGATAATCTAGAAAAAGTAATAATAAATAAATGACTGAAGAGTATATTCGTGATGACAAAACAAAAGTTATTCCAAAATGATGCAACTCTAAAATGCTTATGGACTGGCTTTTTTTTCCTGGCTTTAAATGCTTGTCATGCTCCCTATAGACCCCCAGCAGCTTTTGATCAAACCTCATTACCAACGCATGTGTCCACAACCGAGGTCAATCGTTCACAAATATTAAAAAAATTAACTGATGAACGTGTTAAAATCATAGAAGAAGGCCAATATGTTTTGGTAAGTATTCCTTCAGCATTATTATTTCCAGAGCATTCACCAATGATTACTTGGACATCATATGGAATATTAAATGATGTAGCCTGTTATATGCGCTTATATCGCAAAATTGAGGTTAATGTAAATGCCTTCGAAGCAACCAACGATTCTCATGGACGTATGCTTGCTTTAACAAGAATGAGAGCAAGTGCGGTGGGTGATTATCTGGTTTCTCAAGGGATTGATAGTCGAATAGTCTTTACTCGAGGGATGGGGAATGATAAACCTATTATGAAAACCGATAGAAAAGAAGCAGCATACGGTAATTCAAGAATTGAAATTTTATTTAAAAACGAATTGGTTTAGTGTGACGAATGAGGGATAAATGTCGATAGGAAAATATCAGGATCAAAAAAATAGTCGATATTTTTATGTTCGATCATATCGATTGGCTTTAAAGCTTATTCTGATTTTAAATATTTTGAATATGATATTTTTTTTTATGGTACGACATTATTATTATAAACACCCTGAAAGAGGGTATTACAGCTCGAATGGAATAACCTTTCCAGTAAAGTTATCACCATTACGACAACCAAATTATGAATCTAAAGCCTTATTACCCGATGATATACCGATGGAAAAGGCAGTTGAATTCAAATTATAAGAGGGATCTAGCGTGGCAGATGAAGGGAATATAGAAAACAAGGAAATTGACCCTAAAAATCAAGAGGGCAGTGAAGTTATGGCGAGAAATGAATACTATCGCGATGGTTTCCATAAGATTTTTTTGTCGTTACTCATATCGGTCATTCTAAATATCATTTCCGTCTATTCGGTTTATTATGTGTATCAACATCCACCTGAGCCCGTATATTTTGCAACTTCTGTTAATGGACGTATAATGCCATTAGTGCCTTTAAATGAGCCCATTAGCTCAGATGGCGTGATATTGCAATGGGCTAACCTCGCGACAGTTGCTGCTTATAGTTATAACTTTGTGACATATCGTACCGAATTACAGTCTGCTTCAGAATTTTTTACCGCTGAAGGCTGGTCTACATTCTTAGATGCATTGAAAGAGTCAAATAACCTTGAAGCAGTGATTAGTAAAAAACTAGTGGTTACGGCAGTGGCAACTCGCGCGCCTGTTATATTACAAAAAGGGGTTTTAAGCGGTCGATATTCATGGCGTATTCAAATCCCAATTTTGGTAACGTATCAATCCGCGAGCGAATTTTCGCAACAAAACTTGGTGGTTACCATGTTAGTGACGCGTATCTCAACTTTAAACAATCCAAAAGGTGTGGGTATTGCTCAATTTGTCAGCGCGCCATATTCAGGAGATAGTGGATAATGATAAATCATTCATTTATAAAATTAATCATCCAATCTATTTCCATGATGACATGTGGGGCTTTGGTGTTTGCACAAGTTCCAAATCAAGCAGTTGAACAACTTAAAATTTTGCAGCAACATATTAACAATCCACAAGATGTTGGACCGGATAAAATTGGTCGGCAGTATGCTGCGAACGATACAAATGACATCCCTGCGTTAAAACCAAAAGTGAGTGAGAATTCCTCAGCAAAAGATTCAAAGGTTGCTGAAAATGCCAGCATAGCACTAGGGGCCATACAACAAATGTCAGGCCAAATGGGGGTTCCAACCATCAACCTCAATCAACCAGAGATGCCAAATCCATTTCCTGATAAGGTCAAAAAAGACGAAACATCAACATCAACAGCTCGGCCACCTTCAGCAATAGCATTACCACAAGTTCAAATGCCAGTTGCTCCACAAATTCAGCTTCCATCAACTAATGCTTCGCCTAATCAATCATCCATGGCAGAGGATGAGGAAATAATCGATCAGCTCGCGTTTGAACAGCTACAAAAACAGATGTTTCCAATGACACCAAAACAAATTCAAGAGATGCGAAAAAAATATCAGGATATGGAATTGGCAAAAATAACCTCTGCACGAACGCCACCAAAACCTGTTGCAACTTCGCAATTTGTTAATTTGTCACCAGGTTCAACCCCACCGGTTATTCGCTTAGCACAGGGATTTGTGACTTCATTGGTCTTTTTAGATTCTTCAGGCGCTCCATGGCCGATTAGTGCTTACGACGTGGGCGATCCCTCATCATTTAATATTCAATGGGATAAGTCAGGCAATACATTAATGATTCAGGCCATGAATTTATATAATTATGGCAATATGGCGGTTCGTTTAGAGGGTTTGAACACACCGGTGATGCTGACATTAATTCCTGGACAAAAACTTGTGGATTATCGTATTGATATGCGTGTACAAGGTTATGGGCCGCAAGCAAAAGTAGCAAGTATGGTTGAAAACCTCCCTGCTTCCGCAAATAATATTTTACTTCATATATTAGATGGAGTGCCTCCTACGGGAAGCCAGCGATTAACCGTTAGTGGTGGCGATGCTAGGGCCTGGTTATTTAGAGACAAAATGTATGTTCGAACCAACTTAACAGTTTTATCACCTGCATGGATGGCGACAATGGTTAGTGCAGATGGAACTCATGCCTATGAAATGCAAAAGGCCCCAGTATTATTAGTGTCTTGGCATGGAAAGGTAATGCAGCTTAAAGTAGAGGGATTATAGAACTATGGCTTCTCGAAAAGACAATTTAAAATCATTGGTAACCAATTCTAGAACACGTGTAATAATTGTTTTTACAGCATTTGTTCTGATTGGCGCAGGTGTTATTGGATATATGCAACTTAAAAAAAATGTTTTTAATGCTCAAAGTGGTGCACGACTCGAACACATTGGGAATGTTGGTGCGACACCTGGCGCAGTCAACCAATCGGCAGAATACGCTGCATTACAAAATAAACAAAATGTTTTAAAAGCAGAAAAAGCCATGAAGAGTGGAACAAGTTCCATCCCCACGATTATTGATATCAAGTTAATTGACAATAGCACACAAAATGTAGGCCCTCAAAATGGTACGGGAGGTGTAAATCTTACAGGTGAATCAGGAGAAAAACCAGTATGGCAACAAGATTTGATAGCTTCAGAATGCGATAGCATAAGTTTGGCTAATGCTGTAAAGAATGGTGCCTCGGTTCTTGATTTGAGAGAGCAATGTTCATGCCAACAATTGAAAGATTATGGATTTAAATTAATCGAACTCATGCACGGTTGTGATTGTCCTGATCTGAAAGTCCTAGGTTATACAGCGTCAGATTTTAGAGATAATGGCTCGGATGCAAATCGTCTTAAAAGTTGCGGATTTAGTGCATGTGAAATGAAAGCAGCTGGTTTTTCTGCAACACAGATGGAAAATGGCGGTTTCACCGAAGGTGAATTATTAGGCGCTGGATTTACGCAATCTCAAGTTGAGGCTGCTGGTGGCATCCCACCAGGTCTGACAGCAGCTGATATTAAAAGTGCAGGATGTGGCGCAGATGCCACAAAAAAATTCATTTCCAAAGGTGTCAGTGCATCAGCCATTCGTCGTATCTCAGGTTGTTCATTAGCTGATTTTAAAGCAGCCGGATATGGCGTGAGCGATTTACGTGATGCAGGCTATACCGCTGCCGATTTGAAAAAAGAAGGTTTTAGTGCGGAAGCACTTCGCTCAGCTGGATTCGAACCCAGACAATTAATGAATGCAGGATTTATACCTGCTGATTTAGAAAAAGCTGGCTTTTCTCAAACTGAAATTAAAAATGGTTTTCGAGTGCTACCAAAAGGGGTAGGCATAAGTGATGTGCGTGAAGGTGGATGTGATATATCTTCATTAACCACCGAACACCAGGCAGGTGTTAGAGCACCCGCAATAGAAAAAATTGTAGGATGTACAGCTGTCGCGTATAAAAAATCTGGATTTTCAGATAAACAAATCATTGCATCCCGTGCACCTGCAGGAATGGAATTAACCGAGGATATGATTAAAAATATAGGGTGTGATGCGAAGAAATTGAGTGAAGCGCGTCGAAATGGTATTAGTGTTCAAAAGATATTAGATTTGAATCACTGTACACTTGATAATTTAAAAAATGCTAAATATACCCCTAAAAATTTAATGGATGCTGGATTTACGGCAGATCAATTGTTATCAGCAGGTTTTAACGCTAAGGATGTCAATGACGCTAGCAAAGGCATTATGGAAGCGATTGCAAAAGGAAAAACACAAGGATGTAGTATCGATGTTGCCATGAAAGCAAGGAAGGCTGGGATGATGGCTTCCGATTTACGTAAAACGATTGCTTGTAGCATTGATACTTTAAAGGCTGCTGGATTTTATGCTTCCGATCTAAAAAATGCTGGTTTTTCACCTGGAGAGATGACAAAAGTTGGATTCAACCCTGGAGACTTAGTTGCAGCAGGTTATCCGCCTGCTGAATTAAAATCATCAGGTTTTGATATTGCCCAATTAAAAAAAGCCAATGTTGATCCGAAAGCTCTATTATCGGCAGGGTATAAAGATTCAGATTTACAAAAGGCTGGATTTACAGCAAAACAAATGGCAGCTGCTGGGATTGCACCAGATGAATTAAAAAAACTTGGTTATGACTTAAAATCTTTAAAAGATGCAGGATTTCCTGCCGCGCAATTGAAAGCAGCAGGATATTCTGGTAGCGAGTTAGCAAAGGTAGGATTTACACCTGGAGAACTTGCAAATGCTGGTGTCGATGCAAAAATTGATGCGCTAGCTGGTGTGACGGCTTTGGCTGAAAAGGCAACAGCGACATCAAATGCGACCGATGAAGTTGCTAAAGCACCGGATTTGGTGAAAGATAATTTAACACCCGCAGAGCAAAGTGTTGATAATATTAATAAGGCGATAGATGATCAAAAAAAATCACAGGCTGCCCAAAAATATCAACAAAAAATCCAGTCTAAATTATCCAGTATGCAGGGATATACTAATAGCCTAATTCAAGCATGGAGACAATCATCTTCGCAATCTTATGTTTTAGTTAAAGATGATTCGAAAAAAGATAAAGGGTCTGAAAATCAAGTTGGTAATCAAACCGAACGCAAGTTAAATCAAAAGATGTCTCAAGATGAAGACTATTCTAAAGGAATGCCTGATAAAAGCATTGCGATAAAAATGGGCGATATTTTATTTGCTACAATAACGTCAAGCGTCAATTCAGATGAACCAACGCCGATATTAGCAACTATAGTATCTGGACCTTTAAGTGGATCGAAAATAATTGGTAGTTTCTCGTTGCCAGGTAACGCTGATAAAATGATCATCACTTTTAATACATTATCAATACCAAATCAGAAACATACGATAGGTATCAATGCCTATGCAATTGATCCAAATACCGGAAGAACTGCAATTTCAAGCTCAACCAATCATCATCATATGATGAAATATGGTTCTTTATTTGCTTCAACCTTTATACAAGGGTTAGGAAATGCATTCCAATCAGCTGATACCACTATTTCGATTGGCGGTAACGGTACATCGACAAATACGACAATTACCAATGGTCAAAATCGAACGTTAACACAGAATGCAGTTATTGGTTTGTCGACCTTAGGACAAGCATGGGCGCAGGAAGCAAGGAAAGGAATGAATCTTCCAACAACTGTTCAAGTTTATAGTGGAACACCTGTCGGAATACTATTCCTGCAAGACGTTGAGATTAGTATAAATTAAAAGGGATAACTATGGCTGAGAATAAAAATTTTGAAGAAGAATATCAGTATGTTGAGGAAGGAGAACCAACCTTAGATCCTTCTAGTGAGGAACATATGGCTGAAGAGCAAGCTCCTGAATATGATAATAAGTCACAATCTTTACTTCATCAACCTAATGTAAAAAGAAACTCGATGATTGTGGTTGCAGGCTTGCTTATTTTGATTGCTTTAATTAAATGCAGCTCAAATAAAAGTGATATAACAAATCAAAAAGGACAGATAACACCTGCACCTCTTCAATCCAATCAAATGACAAAAGCGCCAGAAAAAACGGTTACTGTTGGAGCACCTTCCGCAGAAATTAACAATATTATTTCTGCTCAAAAAACTATACAAAATAGCATAATGGGCGTGAGCGACCAACTTGCGCAATTGAATATTCATTTGACAAGCCAAGATAAGTATTATGATACCCTGCAAAAAGCATTGGAAGAAATCCAAGCAAAACAGAACGCAAATGCTGTCCTTATGCAGGAAATTCTAATGCAGATTAAAATGAAGCCGGTTGCCCTGAAGCCTGAAGTTGCTAAAAAAATGTATGAACCACCTAAAATGGAATACTTTGTGCAGGCTATTATTCCAGGAAGAGCATGGATTGTGAATGAAAAAGGGCAAGCCATGACAGTTAGAGTTGGCTCTGAAATACCTGGATATGGAACTGTTAAGGAAATCGATCCCCCAGAAGGGCGAGTTGTGATGTCGTCATCCAAAGTATTTAGATTCAAGCATGATGATTAAGGTTAAATAATGTCTAGTACAAGTAACATCATAGAAAATTTAGCTGGATCTTTGGGCAGTATTCAACGCCTAATCACATACAGTGCATGGATCATGGGCTTGACTTTTCTAATGAAAGGGATCATGGCATTAAAGCATGTGGGAGAAAATAAAAGTCACATGAGTGGCGGAAATCATAGTTTAAAAGAGCCCGTTTTCTATCTAGTGAGTGGTACCATGCTCGCGTATCTACCCACGGCTATTAAAGTATTTTTAACCACTATTTTTGGTAGCAATGACATATTGGCGTATTCTGGAGTGAACAGTGTAAATCCTGTTTTTGAAACATTATTTGGTTCAACAAGTCAATTTGGAAAAAATATCGTCCTTTTCGTCCAGACATTTGGATTGATAGCCTTTATAAGAGGTTGGTTAATCCTTGCAAGAAGTGGAGCACAAGGAGGAGGACATCAACAAAATACCTTTGGAAAAGCATTGATGCACATCGGTGGTGGAGTTTTGGCATTAAATATTGTAAAAACAATACAAATATTAAATGATACCTTATACGGAACCTAAAGAACCAGAGAATCTTTTATAAGTATTACAAATTTATGAAATATTCACGCTGTAATTATTGGAGAATAATCATGTTAAAAAACAAAAAATTATTGTTAGGCTTTATTGGCTTTGCTTTAATGATGGTCGCAGGTCTTGCAATGGCTGAAACGATAGGTAATGTTGCATCAAGACTTCAATCATCTCTTGATAGTGTTTCTTCGATGCTTGGCGCGGCATCGTATGTTATCGGAACAGGTATGTTTATGGTGGCAATATTCCAGTTAAAACAACATAAAGAAAATCCTACACAAACACCACTAAGTAAGCCCATGATGTTTTTTGTGGTTGCTGCAAGCTTGCTGTATTTACCAACTTTAATGGGTGTAACATCAGGTTCGCTTTTCTCAAGCGCCTCCACAGCAAAGTCAGGTTCATGGTAATAATACATGATTGGCTTTATGAATGCGCAAGCTTTGATGCTTGCACTTTAGTTTAAACAATTATTGATGCAGACTTACATTTCTTAAATAAAACA
>DDPL01000036.1 GCA_002342175.1 Legionellales bacterium UBA2469
TAAAAAGTTTTAGAATCCCCAGGATGGTTTTTGGTGTAACCATTTGAAACCAAAAGATCAATGACCATTTCTGTTTTACCAATACCTGCCTCTCCTTCTAAAACCAGACGATTAAGACCTTGATCAAGTTCATGTTGTTGAAGTTTTAAAAAATCCAAAATTTGATGTTGGTAAGGTAGGCGTGAAGGGGTATTACAGAAATTTGAGGATGAGGTTTGTGAATAACTTCTTTCAATTGCTGGAAAATTTTCATTGAATGATTTTAACCTGTTCTCAGGCACTAAAGGTCGACAGATTTGTTGAGCGTAAATATGAGGGTTTTCTTGTGGGTTATCTTTGATAAGGGTCGCCATCATCTGAACTTGGCGCGGTGTAATGAGAACTTCTTTTTCTGAGCACTCGGTCACAAATTGATAATAGTCTAGTAAGATTTTACCGGTATCAGGTTTATCTCCTAAAATATCTTTAACCACTTTTTCATAAATAAAAGCCGGTGATAAAGGCTCAAAAATAATCGCATTCCCATGTCGTGCAAAAAGGGGTGCAATTTTTCGGTCATCGCCATAACTTAAAGGATTTCCAGCAAAGATGACTTTGTGGTTTGGTGAGAGGTTAATGTATTCACCATCAATGACTATCCCTGGATTTTTTTGAAAGAGCCCTTCAAATTCAGACCATTGTTGCGGTGAAAGATTCGCCTCATCAATAAATAAAATATTCATTTTGCCTGTGGTGGGTGGTTGTTTCGCCCATTGTTGAATATTGCCTAAAAAAATGTCATGGTCATTCGACAGTTCGGATTCAATAAAACGGCTCTTACCCACACCGGTAAGACCTGCAATAAAAACATAAGGTTGATGCGCTAGATTTTCCATCACCAAATTTTTGCGTTTATCAATAAACGCTTGTGTGTCCTGCTCTGATGTATCCGGGTTAAAGGGGGGGAGCGTAATTCTACTCGCAATTTTATCGAGACCTTTATAGGTGTCATGTCCTCGTTCTTGGCGTGTTTTTTCTTCAATAAAACTTAAAGGGTTGTCTCTTTGAAATCGATGTTCATAGCTGGGTAAACCACATATAGGGCGTTCTGTTACCAGTAATAGTTTTCCTGAAGTGGGGCGTTGATGCAGAAAAGGTACGAGCTCGTCGATAAGGTCATTGGTAAGTGAACCTTTCAGGATGACATTTTTATTATCATGTAAAAGTTTAATCAGCGCTTGTTCATGTTGTTGAAAGATAAATGCATCATCTTGGATAGAACCTTTTATTGATTTGATTAAATCACTGGCTTTGAGTTCAGAAGCATCAATGACAACCCAATCATCGATATCAGGTATTTGAGAGAGGGTTAAATCAATATCTTTGGTGACAATGCTTGCATTATTCAAAGACAACTTTGGTTCCCAATCATGGATGGTGTCTGTGGAACGCATAATATTTGCGGTCACATTAAATTTTTCACAGGTGGCAAAAAACTCATTCCATGTTTCATCTGTTAAATCACGCGTTAATTGAATATTGAGGCTTTGATTTTGATGAAGCTCAATGATGCCTGGGGTTTGAGAAAGTTTGTCATGGGTAAAGGTGTATTGATTAAAAAAATTCGCAACCAAACTTGGATTGAGGAATTGGGGATTTTCTACAGCTCTATCTTTAATGTTAAGTTTTTCATTTCTTAAAAATGGTCGCTGTTCGGTTAGGATGGTTAAATCTTTAGGGACTATAAATGTACTATCAAGGGTTCTAATTTGGCCACTTAAACGCGCCTGAGTCCAGATTTTATCAAATTCAGGATCTTCTATTGGTGGATTAACGATTTTAATGGTTTTTCCAGTTTGTAAAGCATTCTCTAGAGCTCCAGGAATAAAATGCGGAATACTTTGCTCAATCTTCCATCCACCAAATAATTTGGTTTTCCAAGAGGGTGAATTGAATAAATTAATTTCGACACAATCTTCAGATGCTTGGTCTTGAAAGATAGGTAATGTTGGAATGGACAGCTCTTTTGGGCAATCATTGATTTTATCAAAACGGGAGTAAAAATCAGCGCCTGTACATCCGATGGTTGGATCAGAAAGGCCCACAATAATGCTTTTTTCAGGAAGGGGAACGCCATCAGCACTTGCAGTTTTATCGTATAAACTATTGCTAATGCGCGCAATATCATCGGCTGAGAATTTGGCATAATTAATAATAAATACCGGAGATTTATCTTTATTTTCTTGAATAAACTCATAAAGCAATCCACCAGGTTGTTGCCAATGCCCTTGTTGATTGGATTGACGTTTAAAAACACGTGCAGAGCAGATTAAATCATCTGGACTATCGATATAAAAAACAGGATGTTGGGTATCTAGAGCTTGTTTTTGTATAGCCAAGCCCAACGGTTGAATATGTTCTTTATCCACATGAATCAATTGTTTGCCCTGCAATGCCCCTTGGATAAATGCTTGTAATGATGATGGAGGGACAGCCTTTTCTGGTTTAAAGAGACGACGATACTGAATTTCTTCTTCAGAAGGATACTCCATTTGAACCTTACGTACAGGAAGAGAGGATTCGAATGTGGATTCCTCTTTATCTGTAGGAGGGGGAAGTGCTGGCGTGATGTTGAGTTCTGCAGCATATCCCCCTAATTGGCAGGCGTGCCATTGTCTATTATGTTGTACTTCCGCATAGGCGTGGCAGTCATTGAAAATGATACGACAAGGAATATTTAATAAATCCATTTGATGTTTAAAAGCAACTGCTCGATGTCGACAAGCGCCCACTTTTTGGGTCATGATGGCTTCTAAAAGTTCTTCAGGGCTGCAGGGGGGATTTTCTAGGGCTTTTTCACCGAATTGATTAAAGCGTTTGACCCAATCACTGACCTCTTTGGGTAATTCATGAATGGGTTGTTGTGGGTGATAAATGAGAAAATCCATATCCACGATTTGCGGTATATGGCTTCGAATGTAATAGAGATTATCGCGTTTTGAGTATTGAATTTCGATATCCTGTATATCCGGGTATGTGTGAAAATGTGTCATTATTTCATCTGGGAATAATGATGGAAGGGCTTGCCAATCTTGAGTGAGTTGTATCTTTTGAGCACCATAAAAATAGCCTTGTTTGTTTTCTGGGAGGTTCAACGCGACGTTATCGGAGGATTTTTGCGGACTTTTTGTGGCATCCCATTGCAAATCAATGGAATTTTGTAATTGGAAAGGGCTACTGATAGAACCGAATGCAAACGTATCAAATGTTTGTAAACGATAGCTTGCCACATGTGGATTTGATGAGCCATCAAGTGCTCTAAAAAATTCTTTGAGATTAAACGTTTTAGATGGGTCAGGTGTGGTATTGGCATCGACGCTGGATGATGATTGCGATGAATATATCATTTCGCTCGAAGATAAGGATTCAGCCGAAGGCGATGTGTGCAGTTGGGGGTTGGAATTTCTTTTGAAACTGTTTTTTAACTGAGTACCCTGAAAATTGACTTCAGGAAATGTTTTTAGTAATTCGATAAATGCTTGGGGAGGCTCTATGGTGTTGCTATGCTCTTGAGAAAAGGACGGTGTGTTTTTTCCTTGTCTAATATTAATTTTTTGGATATGAGGATGACATTTTAAAAACAGTTCAAGCGATTGATAATCGATTTCAGATGCTTTGATTACAATATTGAGTTCGTAAAGACGAGGGAATTGTTTTTCTGAAATTAAAGCCCAGTTGTGAGAAGAAATATCCTGTAAAGATAATGTTTCAATTTTTGAGGTAGGCTCAATTAGGTTCTCCAGAAACTTATTTTCTATATTAGATGAATTTAAAGAAATTTTTTTTAAATTCGGGAAGGAAATTGGTGAATTGTAAATGCCATAAATGAATAACTTATTAATACCTATTTCTTCAAGTCCTTGAGAATGACCAATGATTTTTAGAAAATCAGAGATGCACACATTTCCCTGAATTCTACTAAAAGAGTCACCAATATGCAGTTGCTTGAGTTGAAAAAGGGGTAATGCATCAAAATAGCATGCAAGATATAAATGGTTACTTTTTATCGTTAAGCGTTCTAGGTTTTGGCCTTTTTGGAGGATTGTGTATATGTTGAAAAAGCTCTCGGTCTGTATGGACAGTTCATTAAGATTGGAAATATCAAAAAAAGGTAATATTTCAGAGTTATCTAAAATAATGTTTAGGAGTTTGAGTTTGGGGGCGTTATCAATAATCTTTTTAATAACGGTTGAAGGCAGCGAAAAAAGCGTACATTTTTCTAATTTAGGGAATGGAATATCCTCTTCAGGAAAAGCGGGCTGACCTTTACCACAGGATAAATAGAGTTCTTCAAGTTGTTCTTGAGATTTTAAAATTTGTTTCATGGCCTCTGGAGAGCAAGAGCATCTTTCTAATTTCAGGCTTTTAAGAGAAGGCATATAATCAAAGACTATTCCATTAAATTGACAAGAAAGCAAATCGAGTTTTTTAAGATGAGGTAGATGTTTAAAATCTTCTAAATTAAATGTTAAACCCATACCATCAATAGAAGTTAATCCTGGATGTGAATCTTCTACTCGAAATATTTGAAAAGTTGAAAGCCTACCAACTAATGATAAATCACATAAATTTGGGTTGTTTTTAAAACATATATTAGAATTTATATTATCAATCTGCAAAAATTTAATCTGTGGAGGAAGGTCAGATATTTGCTCAAACAATATACCATTGGGCAGTTCAACTTTTTCTAAAACGGATAATGGCCTAACAAAGTCTAAAAAATCTTGGTAGACTCGTTCTTTAACACGCGCATCATCAATTTTATCCTCATAATTAATTTGCAGTTGACTAATATTTTTAAGATTTTCTAATTGGCGGAGTTCGGGCCTTGAATCGAGTTGTGCCATAAACAAATTGGATACGCTAGAGGCATCATCGCTGGTAACGTCGAAACTCATGATTTCGGGTTTTACAATACGTGGTAGTTTTTCAAGCATTGGAAAGTTTTCTATAAATTGAAAATCCAGCTCATGGGTATTTGGGATGCAGATGATATTGTCGAGCAAAGATTCAGGTTTAATATGTAAAAAATAATCATTAAACTGAGCAATGATATCGGGTTTAACCGAGATGAAAGCTAAACTGGTCAAGGGAATTGCATTTTGTAATTCTAGATGTTCAGCGTAAAAAATTTGCTGCATTTCTTGGAAATCTACAACATGCAATTCATCTATTGGTTTACGAAGTTTTTTAACCGCTTGTTTTTTAATATCATTGCTTAGAACGGGGGGAATGTCTTTTGCTAGATTTTTCAATTGAGATATATCTTCTAAAGCTACAAAGTTTTCATTTTGTAAAACAACGATATTAAAATGTTGTGCTTGGAGTTCTTTGATAAGTTCGTAAAAGATGCGATGGTGCGGACTTATATATGATGAAATTGACCAATCGGCAAGAATGATGGTTTTCTTGACTTCACGTGTATCGGGATTAGGTTTAATAAAATAATCACTTTTATTTTCGATCAGTCGTGAGATTGAAATATCTCCACTAGGTGTCGAGGTGAAACTATCCTCAGTTGATTTTTTTTGAATGCTTAATGTTGAAATATAAGCATGGATATCAAATTCTTTTGGCATATTATATTAATTCATGGCGCTATGTATAACAATATAGCCAATAGATTGGTTTTTCGCCATTTTTGCAGAGTATTGCCTGCTGTATATGAAAAAAATCAGTCGTTAAGATAATCTAAATGAAGCTTAGCGCAGTGTTCGTTACAAGAAAAAATAAATTGAGTGGTCATTTCAAAAGGCATTAGAACTTTTCAAGTATTGAATTGATCTACATGTGTTGTTTTGTTAGGATGCTCAACAGGAAAAGCAAGCCAACATTAAACACGGAGTGTTCCAGATGTCTTTTTATACCTATTATTTTTTATTCAATAATATACATTTCCTTGTGTCCAAATGGATGTGGCATTCCTTATTTGTTTTTTAAATCAGTTGTTTTATTAACTCAAAGGAGAAAATTATGGAAGAAGTCCAATCGTTCGATCGCCCCTTGGCATATGACTTAGCGCACATGGTGCCTTATCAACATGATGAAAATCAAAATGCCGTTTCTAATAGCTTAACCATTTCAGGAGGTCCTGAGGCTGGAGCAGATGTGACCATTGATTTTTAATCAGATTATCATGACGTAATCATTTTGAGAGACCTTTCAGGGATGAGAGCTCTCAAAATTTTTAAGATGAGGAATTTATGAAGTTTTTAATTGTAACAGAACCGAATGATATTCATGCGATATTGGTCACTTTAGTATTACGTTCTTTTGAACACCAAGTGATTAACTTGTTTACTGCAGATTTTCCCACAAGACAATGCCATTCTGTTCAAATCGATGAAAAAGGTTATTTTTGCCATTCAACATATCGAGAAGAGCATATTGAACATGTGGGATATGATGTAGTCTGGTGGCGTCGCCCACGCGCACCATATATACCTAGGGAAAAAATTCATCGCGATGATTTGGCGTTTTATCAACGTGAAAATCAGATGTTTCATGATAGTTATATGCATATTTTATCGCCACGAGCCTGGTGGATTAATCGAAAAGAAGCATCGATTCGTGCCAATTACAAATTATTGCAATTAAAAGTGGCAAGCGAAGTCGGCATGCGTATCCCTGCAACATTAAGCAGCAATGCCGTTGAAGACATTCAAGCTTTTTATCGTCAACATCAATCTAAAGGGATTATTTATAAACCTTTAACCTATCAAGCTTGGCAAGAAAAAAATGGATATAAATTGTTCTATACCTCGAAAATTGAAGATTTAGCTTGGTTAGGAAAGCCTAAAGTTCAAGGCATTCCGGGTATTTATCAAGAATGTATTCCCAAAAAATATGAGTTACGAGTGACATGTTTTGGTGATTATATTGTTGCTGCAAAAATCAACTCGCAATTGCATCGAGACGGTCGTTTGGATTGGCGTCGAATACCAGCAAGGGAATTAAATGTTGAGCCATATGAACTGCCTGATAATTTAAAACAACAAATTCGATTTTTTATGCGTGAACTCGGGATTGTCTTTGGGTGCCTTGATTTTATGGTCACGCCGGATAATCAATATGTTTTTCTGGAAGTGAATGAACAAGGACAATTTTTATTTTTAGAAGAACAATGCGAAGATTTACCAATGTTGGATATGTTTATATACTTTTTATTACAACAATCCATTAATTATCATTGGATTAAAAATAAAAAGCTTTTAAGAATGGCAGATTTTTATCATAAAGCATTAAACATCTACGCAAACAATATGCAAAAGCATATTTATCGACGGAATCCATTGGATCTATTTGAAGAAAAAGTGAGTTAAAAAAGGATATTTTATGTGGCATAAAAAGGGATTATGGTGCATGGCCATGTTATGGACTTGCTTTGCATTTGCTGATGATGTGGATGTGTATGGAGCAGATGATGAATTAGCATCAGAAATTATTCAGAAATATGGTGATAAGGTTCTTCATTTAGAAANNAGAAAAAGAATTGATATACGCACGAATGCATCATCTGCAAGTTCGTTCATTGCTTCAAAGACAACTTTTATTACAACAACGTATTCAAAGTCGATATCGTATCAAGCGGGTTAATTTTGAAACGGTTTATTATCCCACTACCCAAACGACCTATACCACGATACAAGTGTTAGATCATGATTTTCCCCGTGGAGATAATTATCCCCGTTATCAAGCAAAATCTGGACATGATGTGGTGGATGATATGATTCTATTTACCGAAAAAATTCCGCAATTGTATTTAAAAAATCCACAGTTTGCAGATAATCCTGTTTGTAAAGATTTTCAATGTATTGTTCCAGATGATCCTATTGTCGAAAATGATTTAGAGAATTTTCGAAAAAAAGTGTCTCAAAATCCACAGTTTATTATTCAAACCATCGAAAAAGATCCGATCTTAGACCGACGCCGAGCAGCCATTTTTTTATTGGCATATTTTAAAGATCCCCAAGAAATTGCAAGGGTTTTAAACCAAACCCTGAAAGATAAAAATTATTATATTCGTCATGATACCCTGCGTGTATTTGGGGAGCTTTATGCAAAAGCACCTGATATTACATTTGATATTCAGAGTGTGCTTCAATCTTTAAAAGCCGACCATGTCGCAGAACGTAATAAAGCGTTAATTTTTGTGAATGAAATGGTATCAAAACAAAAATATCATCAAGAAGTAAAACAACATGCTGCATTGCAATTGGTGAAGTTGTTAAAACTCAAACAACCAAATAATCATGATTTGGCCTATGAAATTTTGGTCAAAATTAGTCATCACCCTTATCCATCTGATGCAATATTGGTTTGGGAAGCGTGGGCAAATAAAGTGATTAAAGACCCAATTTAAAAACCAAAGTCCAACATCGTTTTATAGGAAATTCAAATGTTACCCGATGAGCATCGTTCTTTTGTACAACTTTTTTTGGTGATGATGGCCATCATTGTGATGGGATTTTTATTGCTATTACAAGTTCCCTGGTCTCCTAAATACCCCATTGTTGCAACGTTAAAATACCATCCAGATTTATTAACCATTCCCGTGCCAGAAAATGGCATTATTGAATCCATTCGTGTGAATGTTGGAGACAAGGTAAAGCAGGGACAAAGGCTGATTAAGATTGATAGCATGTCAAACTTAATGGCATTAAATTATTATCAACAAAAAAGAAAAAATTATTTGGAACAAATCAAAAAACTAGAACGCGAAAAAGCCTATCAAATCAAAAGAAATCATGAGCTTGCTCCGTTATATGAAAAAAAGGTCATTACCGAGTCTTTGATGCATCGAAACAATCAGAAAGAAAATGATTTGCAAGTGCAGATTGAAAGTATCAAACAGAAACTTAACCAAATGAATCATGCGCGCTGGATATGGATTCAGGCACCTATCTCCGGAAAATTATTATTTTCATATTATTCAAAACATGATGTGGTTCAGAAAGGGAAAAAACTATTGTTGATTCAACCTGAGGGAATAAGATATTGGGTGGATATTCGAGTTTTACCTAAATATCAAAAGATTTTGTATGTACATCAAAAAGTTAAACTAGCCTTTCCTCGTATGAATGAGTTTTCGGATTATCCACTGGAAGCGCAGGTTAAAGAAATCGCACCGATGATTCATCAAAATTTAAAAAAATCAAATGATGGGCAAGAAAAATTTTATCTCTTGGTTCATGCAAAAATTAAAAATTCTAAAACATTAGAACGTTTTTTATTGCCCAATATGCCCTTGAATGGTTATTTGATTGGAGAAAATAAATCTCTTTTTCAGTGGATGAAAACCATGTGGTTGATGATGTAGGAATATCAGAGATGTCATTATTAACAGAAAGTTCGAGCGATTTGCAATGGTGTGTGCATTTTATAATGCGTGCTGGGAAATATGAACATCACGTGAATGATTATCAATCTTTAGAGCGTGTTTTAGGATATATGGAAAAACAAGGGTTTGATGTGGAACGTCGCGATATTTTACAGATACGAGAATGTCCCGGACTTGTACAAACCAAATCTGGGGGATTTGCATTGTTTCTAAAGCGTGATGCTCAACATGTTTGGGTAGAGTATCCGCGATTTGGTAAGGCAACCTATCCTCTTGTTTTATTTGATGCATATTTTGAACCGAATATTTATGTGATAACACGTCGACAGACATATGATTTTAAAAAAAAATTGTCTTCTCAATTGTTCAAAATGGCTTGTCAACGTTGGTTTCGTTCACCTTGGATAGGTGGGTTGATTTTATGTTGTATGGTGCTCTATGAGGGTTTATCTCTGATTGAACCGTTATTTTTGAATATCTTCATTCAGCATGTCAGTGTTATGAGTACCCTAAAAGATATGGCATTTGGTGCTGGATTATTAGCATTGATCTTAATTTTAGGATTGGTGATGGGTTTTTATAGACATCGTCTGTGGGTCTATTTTTTTGGACAATGTGCAATTGATGTAAATCATCAAATGTTTCATAACTATTTAAAAAGTCATTTGGTCGCGCTGACAAAGCAAGATATGCATGATGCATATACCAGAATTGGTGCGTTAGAGCAGATAACTTATCGATTACTACAACAATTTTTTTATGTACTTTTAGAAATGGTGTTTATTGGACTCCACGGTTGGGTAATGTTTTATTGTCAGCCAACATTGGCCATGTGGGATATGGTGTTTTTATTGTTGATGGGGGTATGTCATTATTTTGGAATGAAGCAATCATTTGAGCAATCTCAACATGTGCAAGTCAAACAACAAACCGCTTTAGCGTTGCTTATGGAAAACATGAGCAGTGTTGTACAAATCAAATTGTTTGAGTCTGAAGTTGTTTTTTTTAAACGATGGTGGAAACATTTTACAGCGTATTGGCAGGATTTTTTAAAACTTGAAAATAAGCAGCTTCAAATCGAATGGTGGATGACATTCATCAAGAAGATGAACTGGTTTGTTTGTTTAATATCTGCCATTTATTTTTTGAATCAACAGACATTAACACTAGGCATTTTAGTCGCATATTTAAGTATTAAAGCATTAGTCTTTGGAAAAGCAGAATCACTCTTTAAGCGTTTGTTACAATGGCAATATATCAAAGCGCCTTTGGTTAAAATTCAACAAATATTTTTAGCCTTAGATAAAAAAGAAAATCAGAAGTTGTGGCATGACACGCAAGATATCCTGTTAAAAAATATAAAAATACATGGCGTTCAATTAAAAGATATACATTTTGTTTATGGTAAAAAATATATTTTATCAGGGGTATCCGGGTGTGGAAAAACAACTTTACTTAAAATGTTGATGGGGGTATTTCCCTGTGACGGTGAAATCTATTTCCCCAGGCAACAGCGAATGAATCAAGAGATGGTGTTTGTGCAGCAAGATGACATATTGTGGAACACCAGTTTGTTAAATAACATTACTGTTTTTGAGCAAATTATTAATAATGACCGACTTGATGATGTGCTAGAAATAGTTGACATGATGCATTGGAAATCTCGATTACAAGAAGAACCCATTCATCTGTCTGGCGGGCAAAAACAACGGATATTGATAGCAAGGGCATTATATCGACAACCCAAGTGGTTAATTTTAGATGAATCGACATGCCATTTAGATGAAGATTCAGAACATGTGCTGATAAAGAAGTTATGTCAATTACCTATTACAGTTTTGATGGTCAATCATCGTCAAGAAACACATGCTTATTTTGATGATGTTATTGAATGGGATGTTTTATCCATGGGTTTGTAATAGATTAAAAAACAACTTTTGTTGCTCGGGTTCAGTTAGGCGGCCCAACATTTTTTGTGTTGTGAAAGAGGCTTGTTGCTTTTGAATGCCGCGCATCATCATGCACAGGTGTTGCCCTTCAATGACCACAGCAAGTCCTTGAGGCGCAATGTGTTGGTCAAGGCACTCAGCAATTTGCTCGCATAAGGTTTCCTGAACTTGTAGGCGACGCGCAAAAACATCCACAATTTCAGCAAATTTCGATAACCCTACTAGTTTCCCATTGGGAATGTAGCCAATATGACACCGACCAAAGAAGGGCACAAGATGGTGTTCGCATAAAGAATAGTATTCAATGTTTTTCACAACAATGAGGTCTTCTTGGGACGTTTCAAATAAAGCATTCTCAAAAATTTTATGAATATTGATATGATAGCCTTTGGTGAAAAAACCCATGGCTTCCGCTGCACGAGCGGGAGTTTGTGTTAATGCTTCACGTAAAGGAGGCGATTCAATGGATTCTAAAATTTTTTGATAGTGTTTTTCCATTTAAATTAACCTGGAGGCCAGTGCATTTGCTTACCAGCAATTAAATGTAAATGAATATGATAAACTGTTTGTCCACCATGATCACCGGTATTGATAACTAAACGATAACCATCTTCTGCATGCCCAAGTTTTTTAGCAAGTGCTTTTGCAGATAACATAAGTCCGCCGAGTAAGTTTTTGTCTTCTGGCGATGCATCATTCAAAGAATGAATATGTTTTTTTGGAATGATTAAAACATGAGTTGGGGCTTGGGGATTAATATCTTTAAACGCCACAAATTGTTCATTATCCAAAAGAAGTTCGGTGGGGAGTGCTTTTTGAGCAATCTTACAAAAAATACAATCCATGGTTGTTTTGAGTGCTATAATAAAATAAATTTTATTATAGCGGTTATTCAGTTGAGCAGCAAATCATTTGAATCCATGGGTTATGGGTGATAACATGACGGTTTATTTTTTTATATTTTTTTATGTATGGGGATAGAAATGGGATTAAAAGAAATTCCAAGTGGTAAAAATCTACCAAAAGATGTAAACGTCATCGTTGAAATTCCAATGAATGGACCACCTGTTAAATATGAAGTGGATAAGGCTACAGGTGCTTTATTTGTGGATAGATTTATGTCAACGGCGATGTTCTATCCAGCAAACTATGGTTATATTCCACAAACTTTATCACTGGATGGTGATCCTGTTGACGTATTAGTGGTCACGCCATTTCCTTTGCAAACGGGAACAGTTATTTCTTGTCGTCCTGTTGGAATGTTGAAAATGACTGATGAAGCTGGTGAAGATGCAAAATTGATTGCGGTTCCCAGTGATAAATTATGTCAGTACTACCGTAAAGTCGAATCCTATCGTGATTTACCCCAACCTTTATTGTTATCTATTGAGCACTTCTTTGCACATTATAAAGATTTAGAAGAAGGTAAATGGGTGCGTATTGATGGATGGGATGATATTGATGCAGCTCATCAAGAAATTATGGATAGCATCAAGCGATATCAGGACCATCAATAAGCCTTGCTTTAGTGCAATACCGATTATTTTTTCTTTTGAAAGAATGGGTTGTATCATGCAGTTTTATTGAATATATTCGGCCTAGGAACGGGGGTGCCCGTTTCCATGAAATTAAAAGAAAATTTGTATGGAAAGGATTTTATTCTTTTAATGACTTGGTGTGAATAGCACGTCAATCCAACCTCACAAACTGAAGGAGATTTCTCCTTCGGTTTGTTTTTCATTTTAGCATCAATTTTTGAATAAAATTACAGAGGGAATAATTATGGCGTGGCATAATGCAGCAGCTTTAAATGAAGTCATCGCACAACGACAAGTGGTCGTTTTAGAGGGACAAAAAGTGTTATTGATTTGGCATCAGGAGCAAGTGCATGCTGTTCAAGCACAATGTCCGCATTTAAAATTACCCCTAACCAAAGGCCAAATTAATGAAAAGAATGAATTGGTTTGTCCCTTTCATAAAAGTGCTTTTGATTTGTGTAGTGGCGAAGCAAAATGTTGGTCCCCTTGGCCTCCAATTGTGGGCGGATTGTTGGGTGCCATTTCAGCGGAGAAAAACTTAAAAGTGTATCCTGTGAAAATCGAAGAAAATCGTATCTTTGTTGACGTCTAGTCTTGACATGCCAACCATGCATGATAAACTACTAATCCATTGCATATTTGGCTGTTTTTTTAGGCACGTAGCTCAGTGGTAGAGCACCACCTTGACATGGTGGTGGTCGGTGGTTCGATCCCACTCGTGCCTACCACATATTTTTAGACCCTGCTCAAGGGTTTTTTTGTTTAAATCATCCAAGGAAAATTTTAAATGTTAAATCTGCAATTACCAGATGGTCAGATCAAAACAATTCCCCATGCCATGTCTGTGTTAGACTTTGCTAAAACGATTAGCACAAGTTTAGCAAAATCAGCAATTGCAGCTGAAGTAAACGGACAGTTTGTTGATTTAACACATATCTTAAATGAAGATGTTCAGATTCAAATCATTACCGAAAAAGATGCTCGTGCTTTGGAAGTCTTGCGTCATTCTACCGCCCATCTAATGGCGCAAGCGGTGAAAGTATTATATCCATCAGCGCAGATGACCATCGGCCCTGTCATTGAAGATGGGTTTTATTATGATTTTGCGTACGAACGTCCCTTTACACCTGATGATTTAGAGGCCATTGAAAAGAAAATGCGTGAACTCGCGATGGAAAATATTGCCGTCGAGCGAGTTGAAATGTCGCGCGCAGAAGCATCAAAATTATTTGAATCTCAAAAAGAACATTATAAAGTTGAAATCTTAGAAAGTATTCCAGCTGATGATACCATCTCTTTATATCGCCAAGGTGATTTTATTGATTTATGCCGCGGTCCCCATGTGGTTTCAACAGGTCGTTTAAAAGCTTTTAAATTGATGAAATTAGCAGGGGCCTATTGGAGAGGCGATGTAAATCGTCCTATGTTGCAACGCATTTATGGAACGGCCTGGGCTGATCAGAATGCATTAAAAGATTACTTGCATCGTCTTGAAGAAGCAGAAAAACGCGATCATCGAAAATTAGGTAAAGCATTAAACTTGTTTCATTTTCAAGATATTGCGCCAGGAATGGTATTTTGGCATCCCAAGGGATGGACTATTTATCAAATTCTTGAACATTACATGCGTGATAAATTAAAAGCCTATGATTATCAAGAAGTGCGCACGCCTCAAGTGGTTGATAAAATTTTATGGGAACAATCAGGGCATTGGCAAAATTTTCGTTCAGAAATGTTTGTAACGGAAACAGAAAATCGTGAGTATGCGATTAAACCAATGAACTGCCCTTGTCACGTACAGATTTTTAATCAAGGTATTAAAAGTTACCGTGATTTACCTCTACGATATTCGGAGTTTGGCAACTGTCATCGTTGCGAGCCATCGGGAGCATTACACGGCTTAATGCGCGTCCGAAACATGGTACAAGATGACGCTCATATTTTTTGTACCGAAGAGCAAATTCAAAGCGAAGTCAGTAACATGCTGGAATTGTTACAGACGGTGTATAAAGATTTTGGGTTCACGCAAATGATTTATCGTTTGGCATTGCGGCCAGAAAACCGAGTTGGAGATGATGCAACTTGGGATAAAGCGGAGTCTGCACTTGCCCAAGCGATGCGCGAACATGGTATGGAATGGATTGATGCCCCAGCAGAAGGAGCATTTTATGGTCCAAAAATTGAATTTGCATTAACCGATTGTTTAGGTCGGAAATGGCAATGTGGTACCATTCAAGTGGATTTTTCAATGCCCGTACGTTTAGGCGCTGAATATGTCGCGGAAGATGGACAAAAAAGACATCCTGTAATGTTACACCGAGCAATTTTGGGATCTTTTGAACGTTTTATTGGAATTTTAATCGAACATTATGCGGGGAAAATGCCGCTTTGGTTGGCGCCAGTACAAGTAATGGTGCTTCCGATTAGTGAAAAACATTATGAATATGCACAAAATATAAGCAAACAATTGCAAAATTTAGGATTTAGAGTACAATTTGACTTGAGAAATGAGAAAATTGGATTTAAAATTCGTGAGCATACCTTGCAGAAGATACCTTATTTTGTAGTTCTCGGTGATCAAGAGTGTCAACAACAACAGGTTAAGGTACGTTCTTTAGATGGAACGGATCTTGGTTTGATGGGAATTGGTGATTTTGTTAAGCTGTTGCAAAACAAGATTAATGATAAAAGTTAATTAGGAGGGCATAGATATTTGCGCATCTATGAGGCGTGACAGTGATAGAGCACGTATAAACCAACAAATTTCGATTCCTGAAGTTCGGCTCATTGATGCCGAAGGACAGCAAGTAGGGATTGTATCTACGCGAGAAGCATTGCGGGCCGCAGAAGAAGTCGGATTAGACTTGGTGGAGATTTCACCAACTGCGAAACCGCCAGTTTGTCGGATTATGGATTATGGCAAATACCTGTTTGAAATTAGTAAAAAACAGGCGGAAGCTAAAAAGAAACAGAAACAAATTCAAGTGAAAGAGTTAAAGTTTCGTCCGACAACAGAAGAAGGAGATTATCAGGTCAAACTACGCAACCTGGTCCGTTTCCTAGAGCATGGTGATAAAGTCAAAATTACATTGCGTTTTCGTGGTCGTGAAGTTGCACATCAAGAATTGGGTATGAAGATTCTTGAGCGTTTGCAGCAAGACACCGCTGAGTTTGGAATTGTTGAGCAACACGCGAAGCGTGAAGGTCGACAATTGATGATGGTTTTGTCACCTAAAAAGAAATAATGATATTGCATATTTAATGCGGAGTAGTTTTTATGCCAAAAATGAAGTCACATCGAGGCGCTTGTAAGCGTTTTCGAAAAACAGGTAGTGGTGGAATTAAACGCCGTGGCGCTTTTCGTAACCACATTCTTACAAAAAAGAGCACTAAGCAGAAACGTCAATTACGTACATCTTGCGTTCACTTGAAACCATGTGATGCACGCTTAGCCGAACGTATGTTGAATGGTGGTTAAAGAGGAGTTGCATTATGCCTAGAGTAAAACGTGGTGTGACCGCCAAAGCGCGTCATAAAAAAGTATTAGAACAAGCAAAAGGTTATTATGGTGCCCGAAGTCGTACCTACCGAGTTGCTAAACAAGCTGTTATTAAAGCAGGTCAATATGCTTACCGTGATCGTCGTCAAAAGAAACGTCAATTTCGTGCTTTATGGATCGTTCGTATCAATGCTGAAGCAAGAGCATGTGGTTTAAGTTACAGCCAATTGATGAATGGTTTGAAAAAAGCAGACGTTACTTTAGATCGAAAAGTATTAGCAGATTTAGCTGTGCATGATAAAACAGCATTTGCTCATATCGTTGATCAAGCTAAAGCCGCTTTAGCTGCTTAATGATTTGAATAATCATCAGTCATAACATATAAGGAGGCGTTTGCCTCCTTATTTTTTTTGAAGAGCACCCAAAATGCAAAATATACAAGAATTACAAAATCAGGCTTGTCAGGAAATTGAAGCTGCTATTCATCCCCGAGATATTGAAAATATTCGGGTTGCATATTTAGGAAAAAAAGGTCGCTTAACCGAATTTATGAAAACGTTGTCGGATTTGCCGGCAAGTGAAAAACCCAAATTGGGCCAATTGGTCAATGAAGCAAAGCGAGTGCTTCACGAACATCTAGATGCGCGATTGAATGTGTTGGTTGAATTGGCTCTGGAAACCCAAATTCAAGCCGAAACCATTGACGTCACATTGGCTGGACGATTATCACGTAAGGGTTCTATGCATCCTGTAATGCAAACGAAACAACGCATCAGCGAGTTTTTTTTGAACTTAGGATTTGATTTGATGACAGGTCCTGAAATTGAGAGCGATTATTACAATTTTGCAGCATTGAATATTCCCGATCATCATCCTGCGCGTGCAATGCACGATACATTTTATGTCGCCCCTGGTCATTTATTAAGAACACATACATCCTCTGTACAAATTCGTGCGATGCAGTGTCAAGAACCACCTTTGCGTATTATTGCTGCGGGTCGTGTTTATCGTAAAGACTCTGATGCAACACACACGCCAATGTTTCATCAATTGGAGGGCTTAATGATTGATAAAACAGCCCATCTTGCGCATCTCAAATATATTTTACAAGTGGCATTTTCAAATTTCTTCAGACAAGATATACAGTTTCGCTTTAGACCCTCTTATTTTCCTTTTACCGAGCCTTCAGCAGAAATGGACATGACTTGCGCACAATGTCAGGGTGCAGGCTGTCGGCTGTGTAAGCATACGGGATGGTTAGAAATTGGTGGATGTGGTATGGTCCATCCAAAAGTATTGGATGCAGCAGGCGTTGATTCTAAAACTTATCAGGGCTGGGCATTTGGTATTGGTTTGGATCGCTTGACCATGTTGGCTTATGGTATTGATGATTTACGTACCATGTTTGAGAACGATGTCACATTTTTAAAACAATTTTAGGAGCTGTTTGATGAAAGTTAGTGAATCTTGGTTAAACACATGGACAAAACCAGCGATAACCGCTGAAGAAGCTGTACATCAATTTACCATGGCTGGTCTTGAAGTTGACCATTGCGCATCTGCAGCCCCATATTTTTCACACGTGGTCGTGGCTGAGGTCATTGAAACCAAACCGCATCCACAAGCCGATAAATTAACGATATGCCAGGTCTTTAACGGTGAAAAAACTGTACAAATCGTTTGTGGTGCTTCGAATGTTCGTACGGGTTTAAAAGTGGCTTTAGCACAGCCGGGCGCGGAATTGCCGAATGGTATGAAGATTGGTGAAGCAAAACTTAGAGGAGAAATCTCCCTAGGCATGTTGTGCTCTGCTGTTGAATTGGGTTGCGCAGAGACTTCTGATGGGATATGGGAATTGCCTAAAGATGCTCCAGTGGGCGAAGATTTTCGTAAATATTTATCTTTGGATGAATATGTTTTTGAATTTGAATTAACACCTAATCGCGGTGATTGTTTTAGTGCATTAGGTCTTGCGCGTGAATTAGCCGCTTTAACCGGCGCGCCATTTCAACACCAAACCATCGATGCAATTGCTCCAAAGCATCAAGAGAAATTCGAAATCAGTGTTTTGGCAAAAGAAACATGTCCATTGTATTGTGGTCGCAAAATAAAAAATATCAAGCCCTATTCTGTCACACCAATGTGGCTAAAAGAACAATTGCGCCGTGTAGGATTGCGCACGGTTCATCCTGTTGTGGATGTTTTAAATTATGTGATGTATATGCTGGGTCAACCCATGCATGCATTTGATTGCCATAAAATTGGCTATCGCATCGAAGTTCGTTTAGCACGTGAAGAAGAATCAATTGATTTATTAAACGGAAAAGAAGCTATATTACAGGAAGGAACACCTTTGATAACCAATGGGGAGCGCCCTATCGCCATCGCTGGTGTGATGGGTTCTGAAAGTTCGGCTGTAGATGACGATACCATTGATATCTTTTTAGAAAGTGCCTTTTTTGCCCCTATTCAAATGGCAGGCGTTGCACGACAATATGGTTTATCAACTGATGCCAGTTTGCGTTACGAGCGCGGAGTCGATCCACAGTTACCAGCTCAAGCTTTAGAGTTTGCAACGAAATTATTATTGGATATTGTTGGAGGTGTGCCTGGTCCAGTTCAAGTGATTCAGCATGCTGAGCATTTACCTCAACAAAAATACGTTGATTTTCATCCATCATTATTTGCAAAACGAACGGGAATTGAATTATCGAATGAAGACATGATGAAATTCTTAGAGCGTTTGCATTTCCCTGTGGAAGTTCAGGGAGACTTATGGAAAGTCACGGTTCCAAGCTATCGATTTGACATTAGCTTGGATGTGGATGTGGTAGAGGAAATATTGCGCGTGTTTGGGTATGACAACATACCAACTATCGCAATTGAAGCACCTTTGCGTTCTGGTCACGTCGATATTTGTGAACAAAAACAACTAAATTGGGCAAAAGCCTTGATTCATTTAGGATACAATCAAGCAATTAATTACGCGTTTGTAGATCCTCGAATTCAAGAGATGCTTTATCCAGGACGTCAAGCCATTGATTTATTAAATCCTATATCGCCAGAATTGTCTCAAATGCGTTTAGGCTTATGGTCTGGATTGATTGCATCGTTGATTCAAAATACCAATCGACAACAGACGACTATACAAATGTTTGAAAGTGGGGTGGTGTTTTCAGGACAAGCTGATAATCCATTTGAACAATCACATATTGCTGGGTTACTGTATGGTAATATCAAAGTGTTAAACTGGTGTTCTTCAAGCAAAGTGTTTGATTTCTTTGATGCCAAAGGGCATGTCGAACATTTATTGGCGCTTGAAGGATATCGAAATGTGAGATTTGTAGCCAAAACACATGATGCATTGCATCCAGGTCAATCCGCAAGTATCATGATAAATGATATGCACTGTGGATGGATTGGCTTAATGCATCCACGTTGGCAAAAGGCTTTAGATTTACAGCACCCGATTGTGTTATGGGAACTGAATGTTTCTGCGATGCCAGCGGCACAAATTTCCAAGTACCAGGCGCTGTCTAAATTTCCGCAGACCCGACGAGATATTTCTTTTGTTGTAGGAAAAAACATACCCGTAGATGAGATTTTGAAAACCATTCGCGAGGCGGTGAGCTCGGAATTGTTGCAAGATGTTCAGGTGTTTGATGTTTACCAAGGTGGTGAGACGTCAGAATCGCAGGTTAGTCTTGCGGTGGCATGCATTTTTCAAGACGCGTCTAAGACAATGACGGAACAAGATATATTGTCTCACCAAAGTGCTATACTTGAGATATTGAAGGAGAAATTCAATATCAAACTAAGGGACGGACAATGAGTGCATTAAGCAAAGCAAATCTGGTGGACTCTTTAGTGGAGCATCTCGATTTAGAAAAACAGGATGCAAAAGTATTGGTGGACGCATTTTTTGATGGTATTCGTTACCATTTATTTAGAGGCCAACATATTAAGATATCCGGTTTTGGAAATTTTATATTGAGAGATAAGCGTTCAAGACCTGGACGCAATCCCAAGACAGGAGAAGAAATTCCTGTGAGTGCGCGCCGGGTTGTGACATTTCGTGCTGGAATGAAGCTTAAAGAAATTGTGCATGCTTTCACAAAAAAGGAAAACTGATGTTCTATCAAAAGCATATATTTGTATGCACCAATCAAAAAGTAGATGGGAAGAAGTGTTGTGCTAATGCAAATAGCGCAGAAATTGCGGCTTATTTGAAGCAAAAGCTTCAAGTGGACGGATGTTGGGGGCCGGATAAAATCCGCCTCAGCACATCCGGATGTTTGGGGCGATGTGCAAGTGGACCATGTGCGGTCATTTATCCAGATAATGTTTGGTATCACATCGAAACACTTGAGCAGGCTGATAAGGTTATCGAAAAACATCTTAAAAACAATGAAATTGTAGAAGAATGTGTGATTCCAGAGTAAAATGTCGAACATTTTTAACTCAAATCATCTGAAGTTCTTGCAAACTTTTGAGATACTGATAAAATAGCCGCTCTACACTTTTAAAGGCTAATCCCGTTAAAATTTACAAAATTAAGTGGAAACCTCTTGTTTCTAAGTTCTCATTTAGTTAGAATTTTGCGTTCTTATGATGGAATTGTAAATTCTGGCGGTACGGAGTAAATGACATGAAAACATTTAGTGCCAAATCACATGAAGTGAAAAGTGATTGGTATATTATTGATGCCACAGACAAAGTTTTAGGGCGTTTAGCTGCTGAAATTGCACATCGTTTACGTGGTAAGCACAAAGCAGAGTATACCCCACATGTGGATACTGGTGATTATATCGTTGTGACCAACGTGGAAAAAATTCGCGTTACGGGTCGTAAACAACAAGATAAAATGTACTATCACCATTCTGGATTCCCAGGTGGAATTAAATCAATTAACTTCGCTAAGTTACAGTTGGAAAACCCAACCCGTATTCTTGAACGTGCTGTTAAGGGTATGCTTCCCAAAAATCCTTTGGGTCGAGCAATGTATCGTAAATTAAAAGTGTATGCTGGTACTGAGCATCCACATGTTGCACAACAGCCAAAAACTTTGGATTTGGAAGGTAAAGCATGACTACTAAAATGACACAATTCTACGGCACAGGTCGTCGAAAAAACTCATCAGCTCGTGTATTTTTACGTCCTGGTTCAGGCAAAATCGTGATCAATGCGCGTCCTATTAACGAATATTTCGTTAGAGAAACTGACTGCATGATCATTCGTCAACCTTTAGAAGTTGTTGATATGCTTCAAAAGTTTGATATTTTAGCGACTGTTGCTGGTGGCGGAATGTCAGGTCAAGCAGGTGCAGTTCGTTTAGGGATTGCTCGTGCATTGGTTGCATATGATGAAGAAGGTATGGCTGCTGATGCTGAACCTAGCCAAGATTCATATCGTAAAAAATTACGTCGTGAGCAATTATTAACTCGTGACGCGCGTCGAGTAGAGCGTAAAAAAGTTGGTCTGCGGAAAGCGCGCCGAGCAACGCAGTTCTCAAAACGTTAATAATGATTACGAAAAAAAACCCTGGAATTCCAGGGTTTTTTTTGCCTTAAAAGATGATTTAAATGGGTTTTAATTTATAGTTTGTTTTATTCCGATAGCGTAAATTTATTATAGCAATATCAAAATAATCTTAATCATAAATGATTCCAAAACATTAATGTTCTTAATCGTCTAAAGTAAAAATGAATAATTTGGTCAAAAAAAAATGAAATCATTCACTATATTAGGACTTTTTAGCTTATTTAACTCTAGTGCACAAGCATTTGATATTATTTTGCCACGTTACCCCACAAGAATTATTGAACCTCAACTCAATAATTGTAATTCGGCCTTTATTTATGCCGAGACAGATGGATTGGCACTTTCTCTAGAAGAAAATAAACATTTATTTCAGGAACAAACACAATATTTAAATAAATTTTTATTATCCCCTGTTTTTAAAACAAACGTTAAAAAAAATAATGGAATAATGGGCTTTAAAGGTCAAAATTCTTTTATCAAAACAGGTGAATCTGCGTCTTCAATCTTCATGGGGCAAAATGAGCGCCTCATTCGAACTATCATGAAAAAACCAAAATTAGATATTCCCGAATTTGATTTAGATTTATTGGCGCTGGAAACCATGTTAAATAGTTTAACCATTATCATGGTCTTTGATATCACTCAAATAGATTCCTTCAGTAAATTTTACTTTAGAAACGGCTACCCGTTTGAATATATCATGCATCATTCCCAAAAATACTCACTCCAAGATATTCCAGTGATGGCTGTTGCTGATAAAGTGATTGGTTCACCGTTTCTTCCACAACATCAACTGCCCATATCAAAAGATACTAAAAAGATTCTGATCAGTATATTTCAGATGGGTAAAAATACTTTTTTTGACCTCAAAGAATTTAATTCAGTAACAAATCAATTTATTCATCAAGCTCAAAATCGATGTCACCTAGAAATAAATAAAGTCACTTTATTTAAAGGATACCCCATCATAGATAATATCCATTTAAATCATGATAGCATTAAATTATTCACTGATACAAACGGGAATAATCTCTCACCTTCATAATTTAAGTTCTAGAGATTCTTTTAATAGAACCTGATTTTTACAAGGCTCTTTCCGTGTTTTTAATTGCCATTTTGTGTGTTTTAAGTATAATTAAAGGCTGTCGATGGGGGGACTTATGGTCAAGCGTTTGACTCGAAAATTACTACACATGGCAATGATGGGACTAACCGCATTTGGGTTTGGTTTAAGTATCATTCCATTTATTCGTTCATGGTTTCCCTCGGGCGTGACTAAAATTGCGCAAGCGCCTATTCGCGTGGATATATCTCGATTGCAACCTGGTGAAATGATGACTGTAGCCTGGCAAAATAAACCGGTCTGGGTTTTAAGGCGCACCCCTGAAATGATGGCCCAATTACAGGTTGTCAATCCTGACTTAAAAGACCCTAATTCACATGACTCTAAGCAACCTCAAGGCTTAACAAATATGTTTCGTTCGATAGATCCAGAATACTTTGTTGTTTTAGGTCGTTGTACGCACATGGGGTGTATTCCGTTATTAAATAAAAAAGAATTCATATGCCCTTGTCATGGTTCGCATTTTGATTTGGCAGGACGAGTGGTAAAAAATGTTCCGGCTGCTCAAAATCTGGTTGTCCCTCCTTATCATTTTATGGATGGACGTAAAGTTCTTATAATAGGACAAGCATGATGGGAAAATGGCGCAAGGCTTTAGAAGAACGGTTTCCGATTGGACAATTCCTGCATAAACATCTGTTATCTTATCAAGTTCCAGCAAACTTGAATGTGTGGTATGTCTTTGGGTTACTGGCCATGGTGATGGTTGCTAATCAATTCATCAGTGGACTATGGTTGGTGATGTTTTATATTCCAACAGTGAAAGAGGCTTTTTCTTCTGTTCAATCATTGATGCAAGATGTCCCCGCAGGTTGGTTTATCCGGTATTTGCACACAACGGGTGCTTCATTTTTATTTATGGTGATGATTTTGCATATTGTTCGTGGGTTTTTATATGGCTCCTATCATAAGCCTCGAGAATTTGTGTGGTTTTTAGGCATATGCCTTTGGATCTTCATGATCATAGAGGCTTTTATGGGCTATGTATTGCCTTGGGGACAGATGTCTTATTGGGGAGCTGAGGTGGTGACATCTGTGTTCAATGCTATTCCTGTGGTCGGAGAAGGTTTAAAAGAATGGATTCGGGGTGGACAAGAAGTGGGACAACCATTATTACAACGATTTTTTGCTTTGCATATCATTGCGCTTCCTTTTTTATTGTTTATTTTAATTAAAATACATGTGATTGCCATTCGCTGCGTCGGTTCTTCTAATCCTGAAGAGGATACGGGACAAAAATTAAGGAAGATACCTTTTGTGCCTGATTATATGATTCGGGAGTTATTTCCCTTGAGTCTTTTTGTGATGTTGTTTTTTTTCATAGTATTTTTTTGGCCCAACGTGGGTGGGTTATTTATAGAGTCTGACAACTTACAAATGGCCAATCCTTTTCAAACGCCCGCGTCAATTCATCCGCCTTGGTACATTACCCCGTATTTTGCCATATTGCGCGCAATTCCTCATTTAGGTTGTGGACTTTTCGTGACCATGCTGTCGATATTGATATGGTTTGGATTACCTTTTCTAGATAAAAGTCAAATGAGAACCTTAAAAAAGAAATCAGCATTATTTAAGGCTGCCGTCATGATTTTTGGTATTAATTATGTATGTTTGAGTATTTTGGGGTGGTGGGAAATCAATGACATTACTTTATGGTGTGCTCGATTGGGTGTATTGATTTATTTTTTATTTTTTATCACCATGCCTTGGTATAGTCGACAGAGCACTTTAATATGAGATGGGTACTGTTTTTTTTCTTCATCAGCACCGCAATTTTTGCCGGTTCAGTTGAGCGGGGCAAGGTCTATTATTTTCAGTATTGCGCCAGTTGTCATAGTTTAAAGTATACCAAGGCTGATTTTTTATCACAGCATTCGAAAAATATAGAGCCTTGGGTTGCGCAAAGTATAGCGGGGCATTGGATAACGCCGTTAAATAGTGATGATGCCGAGCACTGGTTTGGTCGCATGCCCCCCGATTTAAGCTTGATTACACGACAATATTCCAAACAATTTGTGGTGAATTATTTGCAGGCCTTTTATGATGATCCGTCGCATCCTTTGGGGCGCAATAATCATATATTACCAAACGTATTAATGCCTGATGTATTGGCCAGTCCATGTCAAACACATTTATGCTTATCAAAACCATTAAAAAATGCTAACATATCTCAGGCGCAAATAGCGAATGATATTGCTGAATTTTTGGCATATGTGGCAGAACCTCAATGGCAGCAACGGTGGTTGATGGGGATTGGGATCATGCTTCTCAGTTTAGGTGGTATTGTTGTGGCTTGGTTTCTGAAAAAAAGGTATTAATTTTGACTGTATCATTTTTAAGCTATTTGTGGTATTATTTGTATCTTTTGTGCCAAATTTCATTGGAGATTCACTAGATGGCTATTGTGACTAAACGTACTGTGATGACTTTATATACTGATTTATCAGATATTTATAGCCATCAAGTTCGAATTGTGCTTGCAGAAAAAGGGGTAAATGTGGATATGGTTACCGTCAATCCTCAACAACCCTCTGAAGATTTATTAAATTTAAATCCATATGGCACTGCCCCAACTTTATTAGATAGAGATTTGGTATTGTTTGAAGCCCGCATCATTATGGAATACTTGGATGAGCGTTTTCCCCACCCTCCATTATTACCAGTGTATCCAGTTTCTCGTGCTGAAAGTCGAAAAATGATGTTTCGAATTGAAAATGATTGGTATGCCTTGATGCAAGTGATTTTTGCGAATCAAGATGCAGAGGCTGTTGAGAGTGCTCGAGCAGATTTAAAAGATAGTTTGCTTTCTTTAGAGCCAGTTTTTGCAGACAAACCATTTTTCTTAAGTGAAGAATTTTCATTATTGGATTGCACCATGGGTCCATTATTATGGAGATTGCCTGCGTTAGGAATTGAAATTGATGCCTCAGCAAAAGGGCTCCATGCTTATATGCAACGTCTATTTGCAAAAGAGTCATTTAAGGCCAGTTTAACCGATGCTGAAAAACAAATGCGGGTTGCTTAATGTTATCGAAAAAACCATATTTATTGCACGCTTATTATGACTGGATTTTGGATAATGACTGGACACCTTATTTGTTGGTGAACGCAGAGCTTCCCAATGTGAATGTTCCCAGTCAGTATGTGCGCGGTGGGCGTATCGTATTAGATATTTCAACATCAGCATGTCGCGGATTGGAAATGACAGCAAGAGGGGTCACCTTTTCTGCTCGATTTTCGGGCCAACTCTGGCAAATTCAGCTGCCTTTATCAGCGGTGCTTGCTATCTATGCCAAAGAAAATAATCAAGGGACAACTTTCCCGTTAGAATCGGAATCTGAAGCAGAAATATTGGTTCAGCCGGAAGAGCAAACAACTAAAAAGCCGTTCTTAACCGTAATTCACAATGATGATAAGAAAAATCAATGAGCGTTGTGGACTTGTCGATTCAAAAACATGGCATCGTCTTTATGAGGATGCCATTTCAAACGATGTTGCTTATGCTAACCTCATCATCAAATGGTTTTTTCAGCAGGATTCTCTAAAAAGCATTAAAAATATTTATTTTTGCTGCGCTAACCCATCTTATCATGCATTGATGAGGATTTTTTGTTCCCATTTTTCGCAACAAGACATTTTATGTCATGAGGATGTTTCTAATCTGCCTACTGATGTGAACAATGCCGTTTTATTTGATATGGTATGTGGGTATCCTTTCACAAAATTAAATACCCATCAAATGGATTTGATAGGTGTCATGAATGCATCAAAATTACCCATTATTTCTCTAGAGTGCCCATCAGGACTAAATCCTGATACCGGGGGTATAAAGGGGAGGGAAATTTGTCGCGCACATTATACACTTTCTACGGTGGCATTTATGCAAGGGCTCTGGACAGGATTGGGGAAGAATTTTACAGGCAAGAAAGTTTTGATTTCTGGAGGCGAAACAACAGGGACGGATTATTCAATTGAGCTCATGAATTCACAACAAATGCAAACGCTATGGCCTTATCGAGAAGAGAATGTGCATAAGGGATGTTTTAGAAAGGTGATTTGTATTTCCGGTCAACAAACGATGTTTGGTGCGACATTGCTCGCTGCTAAAGCGGCTCTTCTTGTCGGAGCAGGGTTGGTTGAAATCTTTCATCCACAAGACATATCTATACCCTATGCACAATATCCAGAAGTGATATGGCATCCTGTGGGTGCTGTATCACAAATACCATTTGAAAATTATGCAGATGCAATATGGGTTGTAGGCCCTGGACTAGGCCAGGATGCTTGGGCAATGTCTGTATGGCGTGAAGTCATCAAATATAATTATCGTATGGTTATTGATGCTTCTGCTCTGAGATGGTTAGCCTCGATAGTTACTCAGAAAAAAAATTGGATTATAACGCCTCATCCAGGAGAAGCTGGCACTCTTTTGGGTATTTCTGCAGCCGAGGTTCAAAATAATCGTTATCGCGCCATCAGACAATTACAACAGAAAACACACATGACCGTTGTTTTAAAAGGTTCGGGAACCTTGGTGATGGGCGAACAAAAAAATATTGCAGTATGTCCACATGGCCATTCAGGAATGGCCTCGCCTGGCCTAGGAGATGTTCTTACCGGCATTATTGCAGGTCTTTATGCGCAGATTGATGACGCAACAAAAGCAAGTTATTTGGGGGTTTGGATTCATGCAGTTGCAGGCGATAGGGTTCATCCTATTGTGACGGCCAGTCATCTGATTCACGAGTTACAATTTCATTTGCAGGATGTTTTATGCACTTAAGATTTGAATTACCGTCCGAAGAAAGTACAAAGTCTTTGGCACATTATTTTTCAAAAATGATTCAATCACCTTGCATCCTTGGATTAAAAGGTGAGATTGGCATGGGTAAAACTTGTTTTATTCGTGCCATGTTGCAGGCACTGGGGGTGCAAACGGCAATCAAAAGTCCTACGTTTAATTTGGTGGAATCTTATCATCCATCTTTGGGTACGATTCATCATTTTGACTTATATCGTTTGAGTGATGAATATGAACTTGAGGATTTAGGATTTAGAGATTATCTAGCGCAAGATAGTATTTGCTGTATTGAATGGCCAGAAAATGCACCTTCACTAGTTCCTTTTATTGATATTATGATAGAATTTTCTTATGGACGTGCCAAAGGACGACAATTGGTGATAACGTTTCTTTCTGAAAGATCACAAAAGTTGCTGAAACAGATGGAGGAGCATCCATGGTTAGAGCGATAATTCTATTGATCCTAAGCCATGTGGCGATGGCCGCTATTCAAGTGTCAAAAATTGAGTTGTTTGGCTCGACGCCAACAGAGTCTATTCTCGAAGTTACCTTAGATGGAACAACCGAGCCCCGGGTTTTCAAATTAGCACAACCGAATCGTTTGGTTATCGATTTGTCGAATGCCCATTTGAATAAAAATATTACGCCTCAACAACGACAACCTTATACTCTGCGTGTTGGCCAATATGATGCAAAAACGGTAAGATTGGTGATTGAAAATTCTCAAGATATGACTTATCAGGTGTCACCAATATGGAAAGAAGGGGCTGATTATAAACTTAAAGTCAGTTTGCATTCTGCAAGTGAAGCCATGGCACCAATTCCCCCAAATCCACAGCCTCAAATACCTTCAAAGATGGTCACACCTTCATTGACTAAAGCGTCGCATCCTATGCCCAATTGGGGATGGCATCAGCGTAAGATTGTGGTGGTGATTGATCCTGGACATGGAGGCAAAGATCCCGGTGCATTTGGATATCATCGCATTCCTGAAAAAGAAGTGGTACTCGCCATTGCAAAACGTTTAAAACGAAAAATTGATAGTCAACCAAACATGCGTTCAGTTTTAACACGAGATGGTGATTATTTTATAGATTTACGTCGACGATTGGATATTTCGCGACGTTATCATCCGGATTTATTTGTTGCAATTCATGCAGATGCATTTACTAACAGCCAATCGCATGGCGCATCAGTTTTTGCACTTTCTCAAACGGGTGCGACCAGTGAAGCCGCACGTTGGCTCGCAGAAAAAGAAAACTACTCTGAATTGGCGGGCGTTAATTTGAAAGAATTGGATGATAGCAATGGTATGGTTCGTTCGGTCTTAATTGATTTATCACAAACGGCTACCATTACCGCAAGCTTAAAGATGGGACAAAATGTTTTACGAAATTTAGGTGCCATGACTTCATTGCATAATCAAAACGTTGAGCAAGCAAGATTTGTTGTGTTAAAGTCTCCGGATACACCATCCATTCTAGTGGAAACAGGTTTTATCTCTAATCCAGTTGAAGAGCAACGCTTAGCCTCACCGCAATATCAAGAACAATTAAGTCAGGCGATTTATAATGGTATTTATCAATACTTTAAAGAATATCCACCACGAGGTGTAGTGGGTCGATGAGCAAGTTGATTAAACGATTGTCGAATGAGGTCGCTTGTCAAATTGCGGCAGGCGAAGTAATCGAACGCCCTGTTTCAGTGGTAAAAGAACTCTTAGAAAATGCAATTGATGCAGGAGCCACTGAGATTGAGATTCACATTCAAAATGGCGGCTTAGATGATATAAGAATTGAAGATAATGGACAAGGGATTTGGGAGGAAGATTTACCTTTGGCGATTGCGCCTCATGCCACCAGTAAACTATTGGTGTTAGAAGATTTATATCATATTCATAGCAAAGGATTTCGTGGTGAGGCTTTAGCCAGCATGGCCTCTGTGTCAAGATTAAAAATCATATCAAAACCAAGTTTGCAATCGCATGCCATGATGTTAACGCTCGAAAATGGTCATGTGAAATTAAGCCCCACAACACGGGCACAGGGCACTACCATAGAAATTAAAGATTTATTTTATAATGTCCCAGTGCGTAAGAAATTTTTAAAGTCGGCCAGTGTGGAATGGCAAGCCATTGAAAATATGGTTAAACGATTTGTGATTGGTTCACCTCAAATTGCGTTTCGACTAACCCATGATGGTGAAGAACTTTGGCATTTTCCTGTTGCCAATATTCATGAAGAACATTTATTTCGTATTCAAAAAATATGGGGAAAAACATTTCAAGATCCCATTCCAATCGATATTGAACGTTTAGGCATGCGCTTATGGGGTTGGTTGGGACAACCTCAAGCTCATCGCAGTCAAAATGACAGAATCTGGGTATATTTAAATCAGCGGGTCATCCAAGATAAATTAATTTTGCATGCCTTAAAACAAGTTTATGGCTCTATACTTCCGATAGGACGATTCCCACAGTGCGTTTTATTTTTAGAAATTGAACCGCACATGGTGGATATTAACGTACATCCCGCAAAACATGAGGTTCGTTTTGAGCAACCGCGATTAATTTATGATTTTTTACTCAGCAGTTTAAAACCGCATTGGCATGTGGAGCTTGGGCAAAATATCAAAATAAACCTCGAGGGACAGGTGATTGAGGAAAAGCGTGATGAGATGCATTTCGCGTATCGAGCACAGCCTTGGATGATATGTCATGCAGACTATATTATTCTGCCAATATCTTTTCATTTGCATTATTTAGTCAATGTGCGTCAGTGGTGGTTGAAGAAAATACAATTAAAAATTGCAGAACTTTCATATCCATGGAGTTCCCGAATGTTAGCCATGCCGGCCGTTAAGGATGTTCCAAAAATTCCAGAGTCCTTGCAAATGAAAATTGCAGAGCATGCAAGAAATCTTGGGATAGATTTACAATTTTGGGGTGAACAACGGGTTTGTATTCGAGGGATACCTCAAATTTTGCCACAACTTAATTTAAATCAGTGGTTAGCCGCGCTAAAAAGCAATATGTCTCTTGAAGATTTATCTATATCCCATCTTCTTCATTGTTGCCAATATTCAGCATATGATATCACGCAAGCGGATTCGGAAATGATGATTGCCATGATCATGAATCCTATCGATCCTTCCTCTGTCAGTTCATTCGCCCGATGTTTAGATACACAACATTGTCAAAAGGTTTTTCAATGAGTCATATTGTTTTTTGTTTAATGGGCCCAACGGCGATTGGTAAAACTGATTTAGCTTGTCAATTGACAACACAATTGCCAGTAGAAATTATTAATGTGGACTCGAGTTTGATGTACAAGGAATTAAATATTGGGGCTGCTAAACCATCCGAGGCGGTTTTGTTACAATTTCCTCACCATTTGGTTAACTGTTGTGATTTAACCCAAACGTATTCTGTGGCGCATTTTTGTGAAGATGTGAATATCTTATGTGAACAAATCAGGAGGCGCGGGCGATATCCACTTTTGGTTGGAGGCACCATGATGTACTTCAAGGCCTTACAACAGGGATTGGCAAAATTGCCCACGGCTGATGAATCCATACGACAATCGTTAGTCTATGAAGTGGATACAAAAGGATTGGCTTATCTACATGCCGCACTATCTGAGTTTGATCCTGAAAGTGCAAATCGATTGCATCCGAATGACTTCCAACGTGTATTGCGTGCCCATGAAATCTATCGTGCATCGGGGGTTAGTTGGAGTGACTGGTTAAAAAATCATAAAACTGAAAATTCATATAATTGGGTCAATATGGTCATGTTGCCTGAGCCAAGGGAGTGGTTACATCAACGCATTGCTTTACGTTTAGAGCAAATGATTCAAGAGGGTTTTTTATCAGAGGTTCAATCGATTATAGAAACACCCCAGGTGAATCTTGAGCATTCCGCGTTGCGAAGCGTAGGCTATCGACAAGCAATAGCATACATACAGGGTTTGGATACCGAAAAAGAATGGCCATTGAAAGCACTTTATGCAACACGCCAGCTTGCAAAACGACAAATCACCTGGTTACGAGGTTTTAACGATGCACATGTTTTTTTGCAGCCAAACTCAGAAATTCTCCAAGAAATCGTAGCTCTCATGCGGAAAATATTAGATAATAATGCTTAAGTTTTTTATTGATGAAGGGTTTAATTGTGGATTCAAAACAAAAACCATCTTGCCAAGCGAAAAAGATCGTGATTACGGAAAAGGATTTACCCTTAAGTTGCCCAACCCACGATATGGAACTATGGAATGCACATCCAAGAGTTTATTTGCCTATTGAAGAAACACATGAGGAAGTTTGTCCTTATTGTGGTACACAATTTTTTTTAGATACTGCAAAATAAAATGACCTCTGTTGCTGCTTCTCCAAAGTCAATTGCTTTGTTTCGCTTATCAGCCCTTGGTGATGTGTTGATGTATTTACCAACCGTGCGTGCTTTTCAACGTGCATTTCCGAATTGTCAGTTCACTTGGATTATTTCACAACCAGCGTATGATCTGGTCAAGGATATTGAAGATATCCAATTTATATTGATTGATAAACCACGTTCATGGAAAGATTACTGGAAACTTTATAAACGCTTTAGGCAACATAATTTTGATGTACTTATTGCAAGCCAAGCAAGTTTTAGGGCGCATCTTTTGTATACTTTAATTCGGGCAAAAAGAAAAATAGGTTATGATAAGATTCGAGGTAAAGAAGGACATTCCTGGTTTGTTAACGAACAAATCCCTTTTCGTGAAGTTCATACCCTAGAGGGGTTTATGCAATTTGCGGAGCATTTGGGTGTTCTTGATACAAGCGTGTCATGGAGTTTACCATTAGATCCAGTTGCTTTAGCTTGGGTTGAATCTCAACTTCATCATGGCTCATCAACATCACCATTGGTGGTTTTGAATCCTGCAGCCAGTAAACCAGAGCGCAGTTGGACAACAGAGCGTTATATTCAAGTCATCCAATATTTACAGCAGCGATACCAAGCTCGAGTTATTTTATGCGGAGGACCTTCTGCTTTTGATAGATCCCTTGCTGATGCAATTCAGGAAAAAGTGACCATAGAAGATTGGGTTGGAAAAACGCGTATTCCCCAGTTACTCGCGCTTATCTCAAAAGCGCAGTTGGTGATTTGCCCGGATACCGGACCATCGCATATGGCAGCGGCTTTAGATGTCCCTGTGATTGCTCTGCATGGCGTGACGAAGCCAGAAATATCCGGACCTTATGGCCAATTGGAACATACGGTAAATGTTTACCCCGAAGCACGTGCACGATGGGTGAATAAAAAAAGAGAACACAACGCCAATCAATGGTTTTTAAAAGTTCATCACCCAGAGGTGATGAACATGATTCAAGTCGATGAGGTTTGCCAAAAAATAGACAAGTTTTTTCAGGCTTAAGAGGAGGGGTCGCTATAAGTCGGTGGTTGTAAGCTATTGAGCAATGTCACAGACTGGGTCAATAAAAGCTGTTCTTGTTGTTGTCTCATCAAATATAATTGGTAATTTATTTCTGCAAGAAGCATCACAGTTTCTTTTTGAATTGTCATAGGAGAGGCATTATTAATCATGGTTTGCCAGTTTGAGGCGGCGGTTGAAGATCCATCCGTGCTCGGTGGGCTGTAAAGGCGGTAGGTGGCCATGGTGAATTCATTCATGGCTTGAGAACTAGATGTTTGATCACTTCCTGATTGGGTCGGTAGGCGTTTACCTATCATGTTATAAATATTCTGCAATCCAACCGACATTCGAGCCGAATAAGTTTTTAGATTCATCATAAAAACACCAAAAGTACGAAATGTGCTCAATTGAGCTTTCACATCATTCGCAGATTTAATTTTCATAAGTGTTGAATTAATGCTCGCTTGAGATGCAAGAGTTACAGGTGCTGTTGTACCACTAAGATGTCTTGCAACGGTTTGTGCTGCTTGTAATTGTGTGCTCGGAATCAATCCTTGTGATTGGCCTTGTTGTGTGGAAGCACTTCCAGAATCTTTTGTATAAATCAATGGAGAAGTTATCAAACTGGCATCAACTTGATTTAAAAGGGCAAGATTGGGGTTTTGACTTGTATTTTGATCCCCACTTTTGGTGGGATAAAAAATATTAGGCGTGATACTATCACCAAAAGTTGTAAAATCGTTATAACGAAATCTGGAGTTACTCGGAGCAAATGAAGAACTGTCAACATTTAATCCTAATTCATTCGCAAGATATAAACTTGATGTAAAAGGATAAGCGCAGTCTTTTTTCCAATTATATAGGGAAGGATTGTTATTTTGCTGTTCGAAACAAAAGTCATCCGGCGTTACACTGAGCTGGTTGAGCAATAATTGACTAACTGGGCTAATGGGTTGTTCTGTTTGTGATGGGGCATCAATTTTTGCGCGAGAAAAATTATTTTGATTAAATCCCGTGTTGCTAAGTGAATTTAACGCTTGGTAGGGAGAGCCTGCAAAAAAAGTATTGAATGTTGCATTGATAACAGATGCCGAAAACAATTGAGAAACCAATGCACTTTGTCCTTTTTGCATTTGCTCTAAATTAAGTAATTGGGCATTGTATTTGGATGCTTGATCTTGAATATTAGGAGGGGTATTGGAAATCAAAAAACCGAAAAATCCACCTAAATTGTCCACATGTTTTCTTAGTGTGGTGATGTTATCATCCTGCGATGTGCCAGCGCTTGTTGCCGAATAAGACGGGGTTTCGCCCTCGGCATGGGAAAGACTTAATAGGCCTGCACTAAGACTAATGATTTGAATGGTTTTCCATATCTGTTTCATTCTTCGCCCTCCAAGGCTTTCAGAATTGTGCGTAGACGTTGTTCACCAAACACTCGGGATAATAATCGTAAACGCTCAAAAGCAAGATTTCTTTTTATAAAAATATTGGATGGATCTTCCTCATTACGCATCGATGTCTCTGCATACATAATCACTCTTGAGGCACTACCCGGATGAGCTTGATCAATAGCTTGTAAAAGTCTTAATCCACGACTGGTTTTAATATTGGCAATAAGGCGTATGAAGATTTCTTCATGTTTAAGCTGGTTGATATCTAGGAAATGAATCATTTCTAAGTTATCNNGTTATCCCCCAATTGTTTTATCGCGGCTTCAAGTTCAGGAGTTCCGTCTAATGTATCGTTCTCCACACTTTCTAAAAAACAAATTACACGATAAATGCTAGGATCAAAAAACTGTGCCCAATATTGATTAGAAGCTTGATGAGAAAGATCTGGCATTTTTTCCTCTTTATAAAAAGGAGTTGCTAATTTATTTAAAACGATTTTATTATATTACATATACCTTGGACTTGTTGCAAATGGTTAGCCTGTATAAATAGTTGTTTGAAACATCTCACAACGAGAGGCGACAATGATTAAATTTGTTAAAAAAATTTTTCGAATTAAAGAATGGTCTGACTGGAACCGAACAGTTTCCTACTTTAATTACATAAAAAATTTATCCACCCGATTATTTATAGACCCCTTTAACGCACCTAAAAAAACCAAAGACTTTAATTTGGTGGTGAAAAAATATAATCTTGACGATGAAAAACTTGAGAAAGAATCTCAATCACTTCGTCTATTGAGTTATATTTTATTTGGGTTAACCTTGATGATATTTTTCTACGGTATTTATATGCTTTTTGTTACCAATCACATGATTGGTGGTGTTATCTTATGTGTAAGCCTTGTGGGTTTTAGCTTAGCTTTTCGTTATCATTTTTATTATACCGCAATTAAGCAAAAACGCTTAAATTTAACTATTCAAGAATGGATGTCGTATATTTTGAAAAAGGATTAACATGCGATTATGGTGGTTGTTGGTTTTATTCCTTTCAGCACAAGTCTTTGGGCAATCGGTGCCGTTATCCACTGCATTATCTTTAAATCCGCCCCCGAGCGACAGTTCTGTAATTTTTTTGGGCAATATTTTTGGTGTAGTTGATGGTGTATTGAGTGGTACAGGAAGCCAGATTTTTGGTCACATGATGCAAGTCTTTAATGCTGCAATCTTGGGGCTTGGTAGTATTATTATCATGTATACTCTTATAGTGGGAACATTAAATACTGCGCAAGAGGGAGAATTTTTGGGCCGTCAATGGTCTTCAGTTTGGATTCCAGTTCGATGTACCACAGGCCTTGCTTTATTGATTCCCAAAGCAACAGGTTATTCACTCATTCAAATCTTTATTCTTTGGGTGATTGTGCAAGGCGTGGGAGCCGGAGATAAAATTTGGACTGCAGCACTTGAATATCTAAACATGGGTGGGAAAATTATCCAAGCACAACAATCCTCCAAAGATTTGATTAATAAAACCGACCCTGGACAATCAACCAATGATGTTTTTTATGGGGCCTCAGTCATATTAATGGGCCAAGTCTGCATGTATGGGTTGCAAAAAATCTATGAATCCGCGCAGCAATATTATAAAGAACTTGCCAATCAACAGTCGTCTACAAGTCCTTGTGCGGGTAGTCCTAAAACCTCGGAAAGTTATGCATTCAAAATTGGTGAAATAGCTGTAACAGCAACTCGAAATTGGTCGATGTTTTGCTCAGGAACCATTCCTGATTTTGTTTCAACGGTGGATATTAATAAAGCGGTAAAAGATGCTGAAGCAAACGGGCAAAGTCCTATCGTGCCAATGCCGAATTTTCCAAATGGGGATTGGACATTCTTGAATGGCTATTGCGGAACCCTCAAATGGAACTTAATGAATGATGATGAATTAAATAATTATAAAACAGATTTTAAATTAAGTGGCAGTGATATGAGCTCATTGAAAAATAGTCGCCCCATTGCTTTGCAAACCATGTATTCAAATCTTGCTTCGGTTGCTTATGCGATGGTTTCAAACAACGCGGCATTTTCAACAACACAGGATTCAAATGCAACTTTCCCACAGTTTGGTGTTCCATTAAATTCAAATGATGCTGAATGTGAAGGCCCAGCAGATAGCTGCCAGGATTGGGGCGCGTTGCCCAGTGACCCTGACACCCCTAAATTGTTTGCTGGAAATGAGTTTGTCAATGGTATTGGCGCATATGCTGGAATCATGATGCCGGTATTGAATCTAAAATATCAACACATGTTTAAAGATTTTTATAAAAAAGCAAAACAATTTATCGATGAAACCGAACGAACGGGGTGGATTTTTGCAGGGGCCTATTTTTTTAAATTGGTGAACTTAAGTGGTAGTCCAAAAGAACAAGCCTTTTCTAGGGATACCGAATCTGGCTTGGATAATTCTATACAATTTGGTTTGGATTCCACTAAATATTCGACATTAATGAAAGATAGCAGTCTCAATACGGATACAATTTTGCGTACGCTTGCTTATTTGGTTCCTTCCGATAACGCATATCCTCTGTCTTTTACGGATGCTATTATAAGTTTACGTTCATTAATTTGGGGCGCTTCGGGGGACATGTCAGTTTCGAATACCTATACGCAAAATATTGGTTATGTGGGAGGGTATACCCTCAATACCAAGAACGATGAAAATTCTGTACTTGGATTTATTCGGAACAGTTCAATGCTAGATGTGGGCGGACAGCCTGGAATCAAAGGTGTTAAGAGCATCAAATTACCAAAGATGCTTACAGCGGTGAAGCCATTTAAAATGCCGGGGCTTAAAAAAGGTTGTTATGGAAAAATTGATATCAAGCTGATCGGATTAAGAATTTGTCTATTCAATGGTGTAGCAGATTTATTATGGGCCATTATTTCTGCGGTTTTAAATGCCCTTGCGATGGTTGCATATGCACTACTTTGGATTATTACACAAATTCTGATTGTGGCACCGATTTTAATGGTGATTGTTCCCATGATCAACACGGCTTTTAAAGTTATAAATAATATGAGCCTTAGTCCTATTATAGATTTGGCAAATTTAGGGGCTTATTTTATTCAAAACACATTATATGGTTATATGACAATGTTTGCGGTATCAGTTATTGCGGTTTATTTTCCAGTCGCTTTCATTGGCCAAATCATACAAATGATGTTGGCGTTTATGATGCCATTTTATATGGCATGGCTTACATATTTTTTAAGTATAGGATTTACAACATTATTTTATGTCCCCATGGTACCTTACATCATTTTCATATTCGGCGCAGTGGCCTGGATATTTTTGGTTATTGAAGCTGTACTCGCAGGTCCTTTAGTTGCATTACTCATGACATCCCCTGAGGGTGAAGGCTTGTTAGGCAATAAAGGTGAGCAAGGTTTAATTTTATTGGTGAATCTTTTCTTAAGACCTTCGTTGATGATTATCGGTTTTATAACAGGCATCGCTTTAAGTTATGTGAATATTTGGATGCTCAATGAAAGTTACTCTATTGCTGCAGATTATATTCGCTCACCACCTGATAGATCACGTGATTTCGCGCGAGGGTGGAGAAATATTGCAAAAGATTATAAACATAATGAGACATTCGGGAATTGTCACCGAAGAGAGTATCAAAAACTCCATAAGACTCGGATGAATGACATTGAAAAAAACGAAAAAGCAGGAGATACTTGTGAACAAAAAATGGCCGCAGCCGCAGGAATTGTAGGACCTTCAGAACAAGGCGTAGAGTGGGATAAATATCCATTTGCGTCCTTATTGGGAATGATTTTCTATTTGGTCTTGTACATTTCCATGTATACCACCATGGTACAAAAAGGTTTTCAATTGATAGCATTGTTGCCTGATAAAGTAATACGTTGGGTGGGTGGATCAGAAAGTGCTGGTCAGGAGACACTCCGATGGGAAGGAGAGGTTGCTGCACAAATGAATAAAGCCAATGAAGCGGCAAGTAAATCCATAGAGGGTGGACTTGGAGAACTAACAGCCCATATAGATAGTATGGTCAAACCACAACAGAAAGGTGGAGATGGAGCAGGTTCCACAAAGGCAGGCCCAGATGCGGGACCTGGTGGTCAATCTACTCCTCCTCCTTGAGGGGCTGTTCCTTTGTGACCAGTATAAGGCCTATTTTTTTGCAAGATAACAAGAGTGTTAAAACTCTTTAGAAATGTAGTATGTTTTAACTCAATAGAAGTGTCGTAAAATATTTGTTCATCTAAATATTGAATTAAAAAATATATATTAGAGCATGAAAGTTTCAAACTTTCATGCTCTAAGT
>DDPL01000002.1 GCA_002342175.1 Legionellales bacterium UBA2469
GTCCGAGCATTGCCGCTTCTGCCTCGATACCACCGACGCCCCATCCAAGGACGCCCATGCCATTGACCATGGTTGTATGCGAATCTGTTCCAACTAAAGTATCTGGAAATGCAAACTGTTGGCCATCGATAGATTGTGACCAAATGGTTTTCGCCAGATATTCCACATTCACTTGATGACAAATTCCTGTCCCGGGTGGAACGACTCTAAAATTATCGAATGCTTTTTGCCCCCAGCGAAGAAACTCATAGCGTTCTTGGTTTCTATCCATTTCAAGATGTGTGTTAATTTCTAGTGCATCTTTTTTTCCAAAAGCATCAACCATGACAGAATGGTCAATCACCAAATCAACATTATTTAATGGTGCTATTTTCTTTAAATCACCTTTATTTTGTAACATAGCGTCTCGCATGGCTGCTAGGTCAACGACCGCTGGAACGCCAGTAAAGTCTTGCATTAAGACACGTGTTGGTCGATAGGCAATTTCATGTTCGGATTTTTTGTCTTTTATCCAGTTATTTAAAGCAGCGATATCATCTATAGTAACCGTATCACCATCTTCAAAGCGAAGGAGATTTTCTAAAAGAATTTTTAAAGAAAATGGAAGTTTTGAAAGTCCTGCGTAATGTTTTTCTGCTTTTAGTAAATCAAAGTAATGGTATGTTTGACCATTGACATTGAGTGCGCTGAGGGTCTTTAAGGTGTCTTGTCCAACTTTCATAAAAAATTCTCGCTGTCTAAAAAAGACCTTATCTTACCTGATTTTTAGCGAGAATGCATCCGAAAGGCAGAATGCATTGATAAAATTTTTCTGCCTTATGGAGTGACGTTAATCAGTTCGATTAATTCGATACTTAATGTCTGGAAATAGTCGTAGGTCATATAGAAGTTTCCTTTATCTCCGACTTCATTTCCCCAAGAGTTCCTTAATGTGAAGACGCCTTGATGGGAAATGCCGTCATCATCAACAACAATTGCGTTGTCATCATAGCCAGTAAGAATCATCGCGTGCCCACCCCAGCTACCAAATTGCATAATGAAGTATTTTGCAGCTTGTTCAAGTTTGGCTGTTAGAATCCAAGTATCATTGTTTACCCGATAATGCCCTGATAGCCCCAAATTTTCATTGAGGGGTAGCAATACACCAATGATGACACGATTGCCATGATAGAGAGCGTGTTTCGTTTGCTGAAGAATTTCATCTTTGGAAATAGTGTTTGAGAAAAACTTCGAAATATCTAAAATACTGGACCATAATTCTAAACCAGAATAATAAGCAGGTTCACTATATTGATGGTATTCTTCTATACTCATGGTATTTGAAGAATCTTCAGCGTTTACAGGGTATTCGGTTGCGCCACCACAACCAACACTTTTTTGAATGTGTTTGGGAACTAATCCATATTCGAATATTCTATCGAGGAGTAAATCAGGATTTTGTCCATTCCAACCGCTCTCCTGAAACCCATATGTAGATATGTGTTTGCCTAAGTTAAGTAAGCATAATTCACTATAATAGTCCTTGGCACCACGCATGGCATCAAGTGCACCAATTGTTGCAAAGGTTGCACATGTTCCATGTATGCCTTGATCAAGTACAGGTACATTGCTCATTCCCAATTGTACTTGATGTGGAAGCTGTTGGGTTAATATTTTATTCGAAGATTCATCCACAACATGATTTTGAATGGCTTGCTTTGCTTTTTCCGAGAAGTTAAGTTTTAAAACAGTAACCAATTTACCGGGTTGTGCATTAAGGCTTATTTTTTTTGTCGATGTTTTATGAATTCGCTGAGTTGCAATACCTTCAATCTGGATTTCGTTGGTTGCAAAAGACAAATGTGAGTTGAGGATAATAAAAACAAATAGTGAAAAAAAACGTTTCATACCACATCCGGTAAATAAATTTATGCCATGTTACCTTTGTGAAAATTAATTGTCAAATTGTTTTTTAAATGAATAGTTTTCATTATGTCGCGCATGTTCCGGGAGGTGTTGGAGTGTATTCTGTTTTCAAACATTTTTCATCACAGTGTGCCCCAGGGCCATAGTAATTATAAAAACATTGGCGTTGACAAACAACATGAGTTTTTGGTGCTTTACAACGTTTTTGAAAAGGATAGGCGAAGCTATTTGCAAAACAAGACATCAAAAGAACAACGGTGATTACTTTTTTCATTTTAACTTCTCCATCGTCTGTTGATGTAATTATAGACGATGGAGAGGTCTTTTTTTAGAATAAATCCTCTTGTGATTCTTCTTGTGTGATCGGTATTGAAGTTTCAGATGGCGCATTGGATTCATGGCCTTCATCTTGCGGAACTTCATCAGTTCTAAAGTATTCGTCAATCGTTTGTGGCGAATTTTTATATGCTTTTAATCCCGAACTTGGATTGATTGGGATGGTCACAATGCCGTTGGGTGGCTGAATAATTTGCTCAGGTAATCGTTTTAAAGCCACCTTCATAAAATCAATCCATAATGGAAGCGCTAGAGCCGCGGCATACTCATGGAGTGGGTGGGGGTTATCATAACCAAACCAGGTCGTTGTTACGAGTAGGGGATGATAACCTGCAAACCAAGCATCAACTTGTTCATTGGTCGTTCCGGTTTTTCCTGCCAAATCATGTCGTTCAAGAACACGTGCGGCACTTGCTGTACCGTGCTCAATAACGCTTTGCAGAGCGGAATGAATTAAAAATGCTAAATCAGAAGGGATAACTTGCGGTGCACAATTTTTATTGGCTTGGTTTTGCTCTAAAGTTTGACAAACTTGTGTTGGGTTGGCTTGAAGCAATATTTCACCATGCCGACTGGTGATGTGATCAATTAAATAAGGTTCAACACGATATCCACCATTCGCAATAATGGCATATGCACTAGTTAACTCCAATGGACTAACAGAAAGACTGCCGAGCGCCAAGGATAGCGCGTGAGGAAGTTGATTTTTTTCAAATCCAAATCGAGTGATAAATTGAATAGCATAGTCGATTCCAATATTATCCAACAAACGAATGGAAACCAAATTTCGGGATTTAGCAAGTGCTTCACGTATGCGGGTCGGTCCATTAAACGTATTGTTATCATTATGAGGGCGCCATAAATGGTCTGCTTGCCCATTATCATTGATAACGATGGGGGAATCATTGACAAGACTTGCTAGAGAAAACCCCTTACTTAAAGCAGCTGCATAAATAAAGGGCTTAAAACTAGAACCAGGCTGACGTTGCGACTGAGTGACGCGGTTAAATTTACTGTTTTGATAATTAAATCCGCCAACCAATGCTTCAATTGCACCATTTTGGGGATTCATGGAAAACAAGGCGGCTTCTACCTTGGGTATTTGGCTTAACTGCCAATTGCTATCGATAAATTTGGTGTAAATAATATGCCCCGGCTTCACGATATCATAAGCACTTTGTTTTTTAACCCATGAAAATCCATGCCACGGAATCGTTATCGTTTGCCCATTTTTTAATAATACATGGATGGATTTGTCTTGAACGCCAATCACTACGCCGGGTTGGATATTGTTGATGGTTTCATAAGGTCGAAGTGCTGCAAGTAACTCTTTTATAGGTGTATGTTCATGAAATGGTATATGTTTAACTGGTCCACGGTAGCCATGTCGATGATCATAGGCGATGAGATGCTTTTCAGTAAGATGATTCGCTGCTAACTGTAAATCACTATGTATCGTTGTATAAACTTTAAAGCCCTGCGTATAGGCATCTTCTCCGAAGTGTGTATAAAGTGATTGACGAATCATTTCAGCAACATAGGGTGCTGGGACCTCTATCGCTGGACCATGATATTTGGCTTGAATGGGTTCACGAATTGCAAGTTCATATTCTGTTTTAGAAATCATATGTTCTTCAAATAAACGCTCAAGAACATGATTTCGTCGTTTGAACGCTGCTTTGGGATTCACAATTGGATTATGTGCAGAAGGTGCTTGGGGAAGTCCTGCAATCAAAGCTTGTTCTGCGATGGTTAATTCATTGATATTTTTACCAAAATAAATTTGTGCAGCAGCGCCTACACCATATGCTCGATTACCTAGATAAATTTTATTCAGATACAGTTCTAAAATTTTTTCTTTTGGTAGTTCTTTATCGATTTTAATTGCTAAAAGTATTTCATTGAATTTTCGCAGAAATGTTTTTTTCCGATCAAGAAAAAAGTTTCTTGCGACTTGCATCGTTATCGTACTACCACCTTGTGATTTTGTCCTTGTTTGAACCATTTTGATGGTTGCTCTTACAAGTCCAAAAATATCAACACCTGGATGTTCAAAAAAACGCTGATCTTCTGTTGCAAGTAGTGCATTAACTAAGGTTTTTGGGATTTGTTCATACGTGAGTGGAATACGGCGTTTTTCACCATATTCTTGGATAAGCATGCCATCTTGTGTATAAATTTGTAAAGGAACTTGGAGTTCAACACTTTTTAGAGCTTCGACATCTGGAAGTTGGCTCGATAAGAAAAGATATAAAATACAACCGCCCAATAAACCGAGTAAGCCCAAGCTTATCAATGACCATAAACCGGTGCGCCAAAAATATGTTAATTTTTTTTTCATGCTTTAAAAAAATGCAAGATAGTCATAAAGCTTATGATAAACCAAAAAAGCTGGATAGGGTTAGATATTTTTGATTAGTTTTTGACAATTTTTTATTCCTGACGAATGGGTGGCATTTTAGGAGCATAATTTAAGGGTTGTTTTGACAACTGAATCGCGAGTTCTAGTGCGATTTGTTGCCATCCGATAGACAAGGGGTGTTTTTCAAATGTTGCTATAGGAGCACCATTATCGCCTTGTTCTCGAATCGAAGACTGCAATGGAATGGAACCCAAAAAGGGTACATGGTATTTTTTAGCTAACTTTTCAGCACCGTTGTCACCGAAAATGTGAGTATGGTGGTGGCATTTTTCACATTCATGCCAGGCCATATTTTCTATGATCCCAAGAATGGGAATATTCAGTTTGATAAACATTTCTAAGGCTTTTTCAGCATCGAGTGTGGCAATAGTTTGTGGCGTTGTCACAATCAAAGCACCGCTTAAAGGAATTTTTTGAGTCAGGCTTAATGGAATATCACCTGTGCCGGGTGGCATGTCAATATATAAATAATCGAGTTGCGACCAAGCCGTTTGGTTGATCATTTGAAATAGTGCTTTTGCGAGCATCGGACCGCGCCAGATAAGGGGCCCTTCATTTGCTAGTATTCCCATAGACATGCATTCGACGTGGTGTTTTTTGATGGGCTGGTAATGATTTTCCTCATTCACAACAGGTTTTTCATGAATGCCCATCATTGTTGGTATGCTTGGCCCATAAATATCTGCATCAAGTAATCCAACTTGAGCCCCTAATAATGCAGTTGCACATGCTAAATTGGTGGATATAGTTGATTTTCCAACGCCACCTTTGCCTGAAACAATGGCAACTGCATTTTTAATGTTTTTAAGTGCCATGCCTGGAATTTGAGTTTTGTGCGATTGAATTTTTGACTGCCAGATGATTGATGTAAATGTATCCGAGACCAATTGTTCTATTTTATTTAATGGTAAATCGGCTTGAATAACCAATTGATTTTCTTGGTTTGCAAAAAAGGACAAAGGTAAATTCTTTAAATCGATGCCAAGAGATGGGATTTGATAATTTTTAAGTTGATCGATGATTTTTTTTAAATCAAGCATAAAAAATCCCATAGATGTTTTTATTAAAAAGGAGCTGATTATATTTGGTTTTACATCGCTAATCAAGCCGACTCAAAATGCAGCCATGGGTAAAAAAATATCATAAATAATTTTATCCAAAAATCATGTAGTTAATATCTTTTCTACAGGTTTATCCACAGAAAATGTGAATAAATCAAATGGAGCTTTTTAATTTAAATGCTATATTTAATCATTAAATCAATTACTTAACCTTAAATAAGGATATTGGTAAACGATGTGAGCTCGTATTATACAGAAAGTTATCCACAGCCATTGATTTTTCACGATTTTAAAATTTCAAGTGTTTTTGTTAATATTTTTATGGGTTTGTTCGGTAGCTTAATGATAATAATAAAATATTCATGCTTGGCAATTGAGTATTATATGTTTTGGGGTAAGATGTTGGTAGCAAATTGGTATCGGCTTTCCCCCAATTATAATATTCATAACCAAAAGAAAAGCTCCATTTTTGATTGATGGCATGTTGAAGGCCTGCACCAAAAGTATAATTAAAACTGTAAGCAGTATTTTCAATACTTTTGACCTTCGATGATGAATTTGGATCATAATCAGGGCTTAAAGCGGTAAAACCTGCACCAAAGCTTGAAGTGACATATGGATTAAAATAGAAAGAGTGAGTAAAAAGCTTGCCCCGAAATGCCACTCGATACTGGATTAATTGATATTTATATAATGAGTTTGTGCTATTCAAAGTTTGATTGACGCTTGAGTTCGCTGCGCCTGCGCCAGAAATTGCCCCACCAAATTGCCCATCGATGTTATTATAAAAGGGATATTCAGAGCTAATAAAAACTTCACCCATGCCCATGGTTTGTATGTTTGGATAATATAATTGAACTTGTTGATAAGGGTTATCGGAGTTTGAGACAATATTCGCTTGAAAAGGGGATGACCAACCTGGTCCCCCACTAAAAGTAAAAATAAGATTTTTGTATGGTAATTCTTGAGCAAATGCACGACATAAAAAAATCCCACAGATGAAAAATTTGAGTATGCTGCGCATGTTTTTATTCTTATTTTTTTTGACAAAACGATACATTAAATAACTTCTAATTAAAAATCAAATCTGATGATTAATTCGCAAGGCCTTGTCCAAGTTTAATACTCTCGCCATTGATAAAGTTTTTATGCCATTTGAGATTGGATAATTCAGGCCAAGCGACAATAACAGTTGATCCCAATTTAAAGTAGCCGACTTCTTCGCCTTTTTTAAGGGTGATAGGTGTCGTCCATTCGATTGTTTTAATCTGAGATTGACGTTTTAAATCACCTTGCCAAACTGTTCCAATACACCCAACAATTGTTGCGCCAACCATAACCATTATCAATGGTCCTGACTCGGTTTGAAAATGCATCACCAACCGTTCATTTTGAGCAAAGAGGTTAGGGATATTATCGGTTGTAAACGGTTGTACGGAAAAGAGTTTACCTGGAATATATGTTTGTTTAATCAGTGTGCCATCGATAGGCATATGAATTCGATGATAATCTTTTGGAGAAAGGTATATTGTCATAAATGAACCATTTAAAAACGGCTCTGCTTCTTTTTTTGTCGATAATGTTAATTCGTTAAATGAGTAATCAATACCTTTTGCCTGTAAAATTTGGTGTTCATGCAATTGTCCAAACTGGCTGATAACACCATCGGCAGGAGTTACATAACGTTCTTTCGAAATTGGGCGTACCCCAGGTTTTAAGTGTCGAGTAAAGAAATCATTAAATGATGCAAACGCAAAAGGATTGCTTTCAATAGCCTCTGCCATGTTGACTGGATGGCGTTTAACAAAATATGCAATGAGGTAATTTTTAAGCCAGGTCATTTTTGAATTGGCTAAAAGTCCAGCAAATTGTGTTAGCAATTTTTTTGGCATGAGGTAATGGAAGTAAAGTTTTACAGTTTTAGTCATCATTGTATAAAAGTTGGTAAAATAAACGACAAATGATAACAAAATATTCACTAAATCCCAAGTAAAATTCCAATTGCGAGGCGTTGGTAAAAAACGTAATATAGCGGCAAGGAAAAATAAAGTCCAATATGGAAGCTCGTGATGACCCTATATTTAGGTGTGGATCTTATTGATAATCAATACAGGATTGTTGGTATTGAAAATGATGAAGTGGTGTTGAGGAATGAACTTAAGCATTTTGAATTCATGAAATTTATACGCCTTTATCCAAAAGCGAAATGGGTTTTAGGTATCCCTCATCATGCTGTTGATACAGAGATTCTCAGATGTCAATTGAATACATCCCAAAAAGATTGTCACCTCATTCTAAAGCAACAATATGCCTATGATTATCATCGATATCAATTTTGCATAATATATATGGGACGTCAATGCCAACAAGATGTTTGGCGAGTTGCCCGTGTATCACGTGACTATCTTCAAGAATATTTAATTCGGTATCATTGGATTTCAAATCATTTAAACATTATAGAATCTGATATAGAGGCGATTTGGATATGGATTTATGCTGTTTTTAAAGATGACCGATTTGGTGCACTGATTTATCAACAAGGTACCAAGATTTATGCATTTGTTGGTAAGAATGAATTGATAGTCAATCATGTGGTTGATAGTTGTGTGGAAAGATTAATTGAGCAGATACGGTTATTATCTTTTCCATTGCAGTGGATTTTCTTTTTTAATCTTCCTAGTCAAGTAAATCACGGTTTTGAAGTAAAGGATATTGATATATCTGTATTATGGCGCATGCCTATGGCCTTGGCGTATCGGGGAGCTTACCTTGGCTTATAATTTTTGTGAACCTCGCCAAAGTATAAAAAATTTTTTTTATACAGTCATTTTTTTTATGTGGGGTATCATTGCTTTTAATAGTGTTTTGATATATCAATATCGTGCAAAAATAAGCTCACAACATCGCATTCAGCATTCTATTAAAAATACAATCACACCTTCAATATCACTCGAAAGGTTAAACATTTTTTTAAACCAATTTTCAAAATGGGTTCCTTCTTCTTTACGAATACAAAAAATTGATATTCATCCAGATTTTATCAAAGTCTATGGCCGAGTGGATGATGAAGAAATATTTGCACGATTATGGAAACATTTTAAAACCCAAGATTGGGTGCATCAATTGCGACTGTTAAAATGGGAATTACATTCAGCATCGAGATGGATTTTTGCATTCCAGGTGAATATGTGATGTCTAGAAAAATATTTCTTTTTTTCAGTGCGGGCATGTTGGTTTGGAGTACAAAAAAATTATACGTCAATTATCAATATTTCGAAGACTTATCTCAAATGCGTCAAAAGTACCAAATCATGTTACTAAGCGAAAATAAGAAACAAGAACATGTCTGGGATGGTTCTTATCTTGTTCGATTTTTATTGCACCATGCACAAAAACAAGATTTAACTGTCCATAAAATCGAACCCGATTTTTCAAATCAATTTAATGTCGTTATGGAGGGACGTTATATGCATTTTGTGAAATGGATTGCCGATGTTTGTGAAGAAAAACCGCAGATTCATTGGTTAAAAATCACAATCAGGAAAGTCACATCGGATAAACAACGTTATATATTAAATGGAGTTTATAGTGCGTAAATGGATACTATTATGGGTGTGGGCACAAATAGGATGGTGTGAATCAGATCCATTTGCTGTACAAAAAAGCGGTGCTGCGCGAATGCAAGCACTAAAAAAATATCAATATTTAGGATTTATTCAAGAAAAAAAGGCTAAATGGGCTTTGATTCGTTGTTCAGGTGGAG
>DDPL01000071.1 GCA_002342175.1 Legionellales bacterium UBA2469
CATTTTCATGGAGTTACAACATTGTAAAAAGTCATTTTGAAAAATTTGGATTTATTAACTATGCTCAATAATATAAGAAATTGAGAATCATTGCATGAAAAAATTAATCATGGTTTTCATTGCGTTTGGATTAACGAGTTCAGGCTGGGGTTATGACGTGATGAAATATGAAAAGGTGCGTTTGAATCCTAAAAAACCTTGGATTCGAAAAATTGATATTGCAAGAAGGATACAGTTTAAAAAACACTGAGGGCACAGAATAATTAAATACTCTGTGCCATCTTGGAAAGCTTAGATTACTTCCACTTCTTCAGCTTGTGGACCTTTTTTGCCCATACCCGCTTTGAATTTAACGTTAGCACCTTCAGCTAAGGTTTTGAAACCAGAACCTTGAATAGCGCTGAAGTGTACGAAATAATCTTTACCATTGCTTTCAATAAAACCAAAGCCTTTGCTTTCATTGAACCATTTTACTTTACCACTTACTTTTTCTGACATTTAGGACATTCCCTATAGTTGAGCATTACTTGTTTAACAGACTTAAAAGACGATGACTTTTTGAACGTTAGCAATTTAATGCAGTTTTTAAAAGACTCATCTTATCATTCTTACGCACGCAAAACAATCTTTAAATTGCATGAAAAAGCAAGTTTTTGTTTATAATTTATCGTCACAATAGATTATTTGTAAAATTTTATAAAAAATCCAACACTTCATTCATTTCAGGCCATCGGTTAGCCGAGCCTAAGATTCTAGCATTTTTGGGTCCTGTTCGCTCTGGCGGGGTTACGCCAAATAAACCGATGGGGGCATATTGTTGATGAACGGCAGCGGCAATGTGTAAAGGACCGCTATCATTTGCGATAATTTTACTCGCAAGTTTTAGGATAGCAGCATAAGTTTCTAAGTTTAAATTAGGCAATATGAGGGCATCTGGGAAATATTTTTTTGCCTCTTCAATTTCTTGTGGTCCGGGACAAATAATAGGACGATATTTTTTAATTTTTTTTGCAAATGTTACCCAATGTGGCCACTTTTTTGGTTGTTTTTGACGATTAAGGCCATGTGCAAACGGACATAATACAATAAATGGAAAATCGATGTTGTTGCGGTTCAAAAGTGATTGCGCGGTTTCAATTGCTTTTTGACGAAGTGGAAGCTGAGGGATCAGTAACGTTGAAATTTTAGATTCATAATGTGGGTCGCTTATTGAAAGAAATTTGGTTGTGAGATGATGAAAAATATCGGTTTCATGTGTAAGACTAGGTTTTCTAAAGGCATGATGAAGCAGTACGCGCCGACCATCTTGTGAATATCCAAATGATGTTTTTCCAGCTAGTTTCGCGTTTAAAGCACTTGAAAAACTATTGGTCAGTAACAGGATGTTTTTTTCAGGGCATGCCTTAAGGAATTGAGTCGCTTTGTATTGGGAGGCTGGATAGGTCAGTTTAGGGATGTTTAATCCATGTAATAAATCATGAATCCAGGGTTTTCCTAAAAGTGTGAGGGATATACCGGCATCTTGCAGATATTTGATGGCGGGAAGCGCCATAATTACATCGCCGACCCAATTCGGTAGACGTACCAATAATCCATGATTTGTTCTATCGGACATAATTTATTTTATGGGATGTTATAAAAATCCTAGTATATCGTTAAATTGAATAAAAAATTAGAGTACAATTTAATTTTAATGTTTTTAGATGATGAGATATTCATGACAGTTCTAATGCCCCCGATGAGATGGTCGTTGATGCGCAGTCAAAAATTGGAAAATGTATTGGCCTATTTACCAGGGCTGTGGATGGGATCCATTGTTCTAGGAACATCCATTGAAGCAATTTGTTTTTTCCTGGCCTTGATTTCAATAGCATTTCAACCCAATGCCTGGGTACGGATTCGGAATTATTATCCGCATATTTGGTTTTGGAGTTTATTAAGTATTGCACTTTGGATGACGATAAGCCTTTTCTGGACACCCTTATGGGATCATGAGGCGTGGTTTAATCTCAAAAAAGTCTATCGCCTGCTTTTATTGCCAGTGATGATGTTGGGCTTTGATAGCGATGAAAAACGCATGCGCGCTTTGCATGCTTTTGTGATCATGATGCTTATTCCTGCCATGATTTGTGTGCTTAATTTTTTCCATGTGATTCAATTTAGAGATGAGGATCCGGGACACATTTTTTATAATCATATCTTAACCGGATTTCAGTTATGCATGGCTGCCTACTTAAGTATGGTGATGTTTCATCAACGTCATCTTAAAAATGATCCGAAAGCTTATATTTATCTTGCTGTAGGCATTGCTTTAAGTTTGGTTGTGACATGCGCCAATAGTGGAAAAATGGCCTATGTCTTATATTTTGTTTTAATGGGGCATGCCTTCTTTTATATGAGTGGTAAACATTCTCGCTGGTTTTTATTTGGTGGGATGATGGTCATTGTAATGGGCATGTTTTTTATGAGTCCCATGGTGCATACAGGTATTGAAAGTCTTTATAAAAACGTACATCAGTTTGAGCAAGGAGAAAAAGCGACAACGCTCGGATTCCGAATCCAATTCCATCATTTTGCCTATACTTTATTCAAAAAACATTGGTTTGCTGGTGGCGGTGCAGGCTCATATGTCCATTGGTTTAAAATTTTAAATCCAGTTCCTGAATGGGATCGACCACCTAATTCGCATAGCCAATATTGGTTGGTGGCGAGTGAGCATGGATTAATAGGCTTAATGTTATGGGCTTTATTTTTAGGGTATTTGGCACTGATGTCAGTGCATGTCCCTTTTTATGGCCAAATATGGCGGGGTTTCATGTTGGCGGTACTCATCAATAGTTTTACCGATAATGTTTTAAATTACTGTATTGGGTATATGTTTTTAGGAATCACGGCCATGATGTTGGTAGCAGCTCATCAAACAAAAGATTAAAAATCTTTCAAATCACAAATGGGGGATGCAAATTTTTTAATTTGTTGATGAATGACGCGCCAATTTGGATTTTGAGGATGCGGCATTTGCAGAATATGAATTTTGCCATCCTGTGTGCTTTGTAAAATTTGATAAAACGATTTTTGACACGTCTGCAAATCATTCGGGAATTCGATGATTTGCAAATTCGAAGGCCCCTTTTCGTTTTCGATATAATAAAGATTTTTAAGGCGTCCAATTGGATTGGAAGGTATATCGCGACATTTAGGCGACAGACCAATGCATTCTTTAATTTGTTGGGTCGAAATGGCACCAAATCTTAAGATTTCACAATGATGCTCATCAGTTAGTTTTAAAATAGTTGATTCAATACCAAGGGCACAGGGTCCACCGTCTAGAATATGCAATGAGCTATTTGGGAAAAAGGAAGCGACTTGAGATGCACTTGTTGGGCTTAATTGATGAGAGGGATTGGCCGAAGGTGCCACGATGGGATGTCCCAAAGCTTCTAAAAGTTCAAGGGTTAATGGATGAGCCGGGCAACGCAGAGCAATCGTTTGATGAGGACCTTCAAGTATTGATAAAACACTAGTGTGCCTTAGCGGTAGAACCAAGGTAAGAGGGCCTGGCCAAAACCGTTGGATAAGAGTAGAGGTATAAGAAGGAATGTTTTCACACCATTGATCAATTGGCCAAGATGGGTGGATATTAAGTGCCAAAGCTTTTTCTTGGGGGCGTTCTTTGAGCGCATAAATCTTCGAGATAGCAAGCAAAGATTGCGCATCTGCAGCCAAACCATAAAGCGTTTCAGTAGGAATCGCAACAATGTCATTTTTTAAAAGCAATTCTTTTGCGAATTGAACATCTGATATTAATTGTGGCATCTGAATTTCAATCAATCATTTAAAATAAGCTTATTGTTTAATAAATTGACGACAATATCAAGTCATGAAAAACTGTTATAGAATAAAGAACTGATTGATGAAAGGGAAAGAAGTAATAATGGGAAATTCTATGGTTGGCTATATCATATCTTTTTTTGTGATAGTTGTATCATTGACATTGGTATTTAAAGGAAGTTTCTGGTTGTTTCGAGAAGTTGAAACCCCAAATTATCTTGTGATTTCAAAACATAAAAATATGGAAGTTCGTCAATATCCCATCATGATACGCGCAAGCCTAGAACAAAAAGGCGCCCGACCAGAGGCCATATCTATGGGATTTTCAAAATTAGCAGCATATATATTTGGCAAAAATGATGCACATAAAAAAATAAAAATGACGGCACCAGTCTTGCAGGAGACACTCAAGGATGGATGGAAAATACAATTTATAATGCCAGCTTATTTATTGATGGATGAGATACCAAAACCATTTGACAACGATATCCAATTGATTGAAAGCGATGAAGAGCGCATGGCCGTTATTCGATTTTCTGGGCGTATTAAAGAAAGTCGATTAGAACACTTCACAGCACATTTACAACAGTTTTTACAATCCCAAGGCTGTAAAACGCAGTCATCAGCGATTTATGCGTTTTACAATCCACCCTGGACAATACCATTTATGCGTCGGAATGAAGTATGGTTTCGCGTCGCCAATGATTGTCGTTTTTAACTAGAAGGTGTACATCGAATTGAATTCATCGTTATGACGCGCTGGAATGCATGGTCCATCATAAAATACATCATTAACCATTAAACTCATGCGAATGCCTGCCCGTTGGTATTTGGCAATTTGAGCAAATTGCGTGTGGCTAACATAAAGACGGGTTGTTCCGCAATAGATTAAATTATCTTTTTTGGGTTTGATTTTAACATGAGCAAAAATCGTACATCCCCAGCGAAATTTAGTAATGTCACATCCTGCAAAAGTGCCGGCGGAATAAATAAGACATAATAACAACACGAAACACGACTTCATAGACGAAACTCCATTTGTCGAGGATATGTAGTTAATTATAGATGATATTTACCATATTGGAGGGAAAATATAAAAAAAACACATCAGTGCAATGGATTTTGCGAAAGATGTGTTTTTTTGAAGGCTTAAATTACTGTGCAGCAGCTTCTTTAGGAGCAGCTTTTGTTGGTAATTTTTCTTTAATGCGTGCAGCACGACCAGATAATTCACGGAGGTAGTACAATTTAGCACGACGAACATCACCGCGACGGGTGACCTGAATACTCTCGATCATTGGACTAAATGTTTGGAATACACGCTCAACGCCAACGTTTTGAGATATTTTACGTACAGTGAATGCAGAATTAACACCACGGTTACGTTTTGCAATTACAACGCCTTCAAATGCTTGTAAACGCTCACGGTTTCCCTCTTTTACTTTAACCTGGACAACAACAGTGTCACCAGGTCCAAATTGAGGAATGTTTTTGCCTTGCATTTGCTCAGCATTGATTGTATCGATAATGTTTGTCATACCTTACTCCTTGAAAGAGGTCATGGTTGCTTTTGCATACCATCATTTTGTTTAAATTCGTCTAATAACTGTTTATCGTCCTGGTTTAACACCATTTGGTTAAGTAGATCGGGTCTTTTTAACCAAGTATTTCCTAATGCTTGTTGTCGCCGCCAGCGCTCAATGGCTTGATGTGAACCACTCATTAACACTTCAGGAACAACCATTCCATCAATTTCAGCAGGTCTTGTATAGTGGGGATGATCCAACAAGCCATTAACAAATGAGTCTTCGACATGCGAACGCTCATCATTGAGAGCTCCTGGGACCAATCTGATCATAGCATCCATATATGCCATGGTAGCAATTTCACCACCACTGATGACAAAGTCACCCAACGACCACTCTTCATCAATGTCATTTACAAAAAGTCGTTCATCAATTCCTTCATAACGACCCGCAATAAAAATCAACGATTGATTATTGCTGACCAACGCTTGTATATCGGATTGGCGCATCGCTTTGCCTTGGGGACTTAAATAAATGGTCTTTGTCCCTTTTGGCATGTGTTGGCGAGCATGTTGTATGGCTTGATGTAAAGGTTCATACATCATGACCATGCCAGGCCCACCACCATATGGTCTATCATCAACATGACCGTATGCAGATACTGCCCAATCTCTTAAATTCCAGCAGGTTAAATGCGCTAATTGTTTTTCAAAAGCTTTACCGACAATGCCATATTGAAGGCTTTCAAACATTTCAGGAAAAATGGTGATTACACCCAGCTCTAGTGCCGTCATTTTAATCTTCCAGGTCCCAATGAATATTCATTACGCCCTTTGTAAGGTTGACATGCTGAATAAACACATCCCAGACTAACGGAACAAGTGTGCGTTTTTCTCCAGAAATGACAATAACGTCATTTGCACCAGTTGGTAAAATTTCTACAATTTTACCTAAACAATCATTATTTTGGTTATAAACCGTTAAACCAATTAAATCGTGGTAATAAATTTCCCCGATGTCTAATTTTGGAAGAACATCACGAGGTACCGCAATTTCAACATTGGTTAAGAAGCTGACATCTTCACGAGTAAGATAATTTTTTACCTGCACCACAAGTCGTTCATTGCTGAGGACTTTTTGGTGAATTTCGATTAGACACCAGTTCTTCTTAATTTTGATGTACCATGGAGCGTAACTGAAAATATTTTCACTAGGCTCTGTAAAAGATTGAATATGAATAAAACCTTTTATGCCATAAACGCGACCGAAACGACCTAAAACTACATAATCATTATCGGCTTNNTTGACCACAATACACCACTCTAAAAACGCTATTTACCAATTAAGCAGCAGCTTCTGCTTTATGGAATTCTTTAACCAACGCTTGCACACGATCAGACATTTGTGCACCAACACCTTGCCAGTAATTTAATAATTCTGGATCAATATGCAATCTTTTCTCTTGACCACGTGCAACTGGGTTAAAATATCCAATGCGCTTGATGTAATTGGTATCACGTCGCTTACGGCTATCTGTGACGACAATATGATAAAAAGGACGCTTTTTAGCGCCACCGCGAGCTAATCGAATTACTACCATAATACCCTCAATTTCTTAATATTAACGAAAAATGTGAACCATTGTACGCAAAAAGGACCAAAATTAAAAGAGATTATTTAATTTTTGCCTAAATTTTTAATTTGTTGAAAGCCGGGTAGTTCACTCATCCCCCTCAACATGTTCTTAAAACCACCTGGTTTTGAGATTTTTTTCAACATTTTTTGCATTTGTTCATGTTGTTTTAACAAACGATTAATGTCTTGAATTTGTGTTCCCGAACCTTGTGCAATACGTTTTTTTCGAGATCCATTAATGATTTTTGGTGCATGTCTTTCAGACTGCGTCATCGAATTAATAATTGCCAAGGTACGGCCCAACATCTTATCGTTGACCTGGTTATTCACTTGTGGTGCTGCAGCTCCCATACCTGGTAATTTGTTCATCATGGAGGATAAACCACCCATTTGGTTCATTTGTATTAATTGTTGTTTGAAATCTTCTAAATCAAAGCCTTGTCCCTTGCTGATTTTTTTTGCCAATTTGTCGTTGGTTTCTTTATCGGCTTGTTTTTCTACTTCTTCAATTAAAGATAATAAGTCTCCCATGCCCAAAATACGTGAAGCTACACGCTCAGGATGAAAAACTTCAAAAGCCTGTACTTTTTCTCCGGTTCCCATGAATTTAATCGGCTTTCCAGTGATTTGACGCACCGATAATGCCGCACCACCACGTGCATCACCATCTGTTTTAGTTAGGATAACGCCCGTTAAATCTAATGTTTCATGGAAGGTTTTTGCAGTATGCGCTGCATCCTGCCCCGTCATGCTGTCAACCACGAATAAAGTCTCTGCGGGTTTTAATTGTTGTTGTAATGCTTTGATTTCTTGCATCATCTCTTGGTCAACATGGAGACGACCAGCCGTATCGACAATTAAAACATCCATAAATTGTTTTTTGGCATGAAGTGCAGCTTCTTTGGCCATTTCAATGGGATTATTGCTTTGGGCCGCTTGAAAGCATGGTAATTCTAATTGTGTTGCCAATTGTTTTAATTGTTCAATCGCTGCGGGACGATAAATATCGACACTGGTAAGCATAACTTTTTTATTCTCTTGATGAAGCATGCGCCCTAATTTTGCGGCAGAGGTTGTTTTTCCTGAACCCTGAAGACCTGCTAATAAAATAATAGCAGGAGGTTGAGTATTTAAGGCCAATTCAGCGGTTTCTTTTCCAAGAATTTCAACGAGTTCCTCATTGACAATTTTCATGAGCATTTGCTCAGGATTGAGGTTTTTAAGAATATTGTGTCCCAAAGCCTTACTTTTGACTTGGCTAATGAGATTTTTAACCACAGGCAGTGCAACGTCAGCTTCAATTAAAGCTGAACGCACATCTTTTAATGCGTTCTGAATGTTTTGCTCGGTTAAGCGTGAACGTCCTCTTAAGTGTTGCCAAGCGGAGTTAATTTGATCAGTTAATTGTCCGAACATGTGGTTCCTATTTGGGGTTAAAATAAAATTTGGCTTGATTTTATCATAAAAAAGGGTGGTTGGTGAATAACCTCTTTGAATCCTTCAATGAAATGAGAGGGACGTAGGAATTAAATTTTGTTATCCTAGATTATTGATCATCAATATGCGTGGGAGTGGGTTTTAATATGCCGATCGGATTTTGGCTCATCTTAGTCTTTTTTTTGATTATTTTTGCAGGTTTTTTTGCAGCAGCAGAAATCGGTATGATGTCGCTAAATCGATATCGGCTACGACATTTAGTTAAAACAGGGGATCAAAAAGCGCAGCATATTTTTGATCAATTGAGTCATCCGGAGAAATTATTAAGCTCTGTATTGATTGGTAATACCCTCGCAAATATTTTTGCATCTATGGCCATGACTTTTGTTGGACAACGATTATATGCTCAAACTGGTGTTGCGGTTGCTGAAATTGTTTTAACAATATTATTATTGGTTTTCGCAGAAATGGCACCTAAAACATTGGCCGCCCATCATCCTGAAAAAACTGCTTTTGCGCTTATTTATCCATTACGTGTTATGCAATGGATATTTTGGCCTTTAAGCTACATGACCACATACTTATCTCATGCAGTGCTTGGGTTGTTTGGTGTTGCTCATGAAAAATTGGTACGTGAAAAGCTATCCTATGAAGAGTTACGAGCTGTCATGAACGAAACGGAAGGATGGCTTAGGCAAGAACATCAAACGATGCTTTTAAGTCTTTTGGATTTGGAACGTGCACAGGTTGAAGATGTCATGATTCCTGCTGGTGAAATTATTGGAATTGACGTCACGGAACCTTGGGTAGATATTTTGGAACAACTGATGACCATGCAACATACGCGTGTTCCATTATACCGACACAGTGTCGATCGCCTTATTGGTGTGATCCATATCCGCAGTGTGATGCAAATGCAACTTAATGGCAACTTAGATTTGGAACATCTTCTTAAAGCCGCAGAAGAGCCGCTTTTTATTCCAGCAGGTACCGTACTGAATGTACAAATTCTTCAGTTTCGTGCAAAAAGAGCGCGTAGTGGTTTTGTGGTCAATGAATATGGTGATTTATTGGGATTGGTGACCATGGAAGACATCTTAGAAGAAGTCGTGGGAGAATTTACAACTGATGTTGCTGATTTATATCAGGAAATTATGCCACAAGAGAGCGGAGATTACGTGATTGATGCCAGTATTTCTCTGAAGCAATTGTATCGAATATTAGACTGGGAATTTCCGCAAATCGGGCCGAGGACGTTGAGCGGTCTAATCATTGAGCATTTAGGTTATATTCCGCCTGCAGATTGTTGTTTAAAAATGTTTGATTACCAAATTACTATCTTGCGCGTGGAAGAGCAGATGATCAAAACGGTTCGAATCAAAAAGCTTCTTCAATAAGGGCGCGATTACGAATGGCGGTACCGATGGTAAAGGGATCTAAAAATTGTAATTCGCTTCCAGATGGCACGCCTTGAGCGAGTTGAGTGATTTTGACATGAGGATAATGCGCTAACAATTGTTGTAGATATAATAAGGTTGCTTGAGTTTCAACGGAAGGGGTAAGGGCTATAATAACTTCTTGAACAGGGTTTGCCTGAAGATAACGTTCCAATTTATCCAGATGAAGTTGTTCAACACCGATGCCATCTAATGGTGATATTTTGGCGGTTAAAATAAAATAATAGCCATTAAAAACTTGGCTTTGTTCAATGGCCAAGAGATCGCTGGGTTGCTCGACAATACATAGCAAAGATTGATTTCGATGGGGGTTTTGACAGACTGAGCAACGGATGTCGGTACAAAAATTATTGCAAGACTCGCATTGCACCACCGTTTTCATGGCTTTTTCAATGTGTTCTGCAAGACGCAATGCTTGCTGTCGATTGTTTTTTAAAAAATGGTAAACAAGACGTTGGGCCGTTTTCGGACCAACGCCAGGCAAACATCTGAAACTTTCTGTCAGTTGTTCGATAATACTCATCTGAATATTATTTGCCTTCATCACCCATGAAGCCACCAATGTTATTGAGGCCTGATGTTAATTGAGCAATTTTTTCTTGAGAAATTTTTTCAACTTGTTTCACTGCATCATTGATAGCAGCAGCAACTAAGTCTTCAACCATTTTCATATCTTCATCATGTAATGCCGGGTTGATTTTGACATTTGAAACATCATGGCGACCATTCATTTCAACAGTAACCATTCCGCCGCCGGCTTTACCAACCACGCGCATGTCTGTTAATTGTTTTTGCGTTTCTTGTAATCGTGATTGCATTTTTTCTGCTTCTTGCTTTAATTTTGCAGAAAAATCATTGATGTTAAAGTTATTTGGATCCATTGACATTGTAGTGCCTCTTTGTTCAGGTTAAAAATAAATCTTTTATTATGTCATATTATAGGTCATTTGAAACTTTTGTCATCGAATTTTCTATGATTTCTCCATTGTATTCATTTAAAATTCGTTGAACCATTGGATGCGCATGAACATTTTGAATAAGCTCAGCTTTTTCGGCCTGATGATTTTTTTCCTGAATTACAGCAGGTGTTTGCGCTGTTGTATCAGTAGATAAATATTGTAATTTTATTTTAATTGGATGCTTATAAAAGTCAGATAAAGCTTGTTGCACACGTTCCTTAATCATTGGTGTAAATAAAGATTCATTTTTTTTATGGATTTCTAAAATAACGGTTTCATGATTTTTTTCGATAAATGTCGAATGATTGAGAGCTGATTTGCCAATCCCATCGATTTTAATGGATGAAACGATGCGGTGCCAATCTTCAGGTGTTGTTGACGGCTGAGAGAGAATCGCAGTGGGTTCTGATGAAGTAAGAATAGGTGAAGGTTTCTCTATCTCAAGCGGCGGTTTCGGAATGGTTAATTCAGGCAGAGCGTCTTCTTGTTTGAATAAGGGATCTGGACCATGCATTTTGATGTATTGAGCCATTCGTAAAATGAGCATTTCAAAACCGACAGCATGATTAGGGGCCCAGTTGAGATCTTGTAAACCCTTTTCAACCATTAGATAAAGTGTATGCAAGACCTGTGAAGACCAAAGATGGCTACATGTTTTGAGGACACTCGGACAATCAGATGCAGGTTGAATTTGTTGAATGACACAGGCATGTAGGTTCGATAATAAAATTAGAATTAAACGTTCAAAACTGGTCTGTTGCTGTGCTAAGGTTTTACAAATATCCAGAAGTACAGGTAAATTAGGGGCTGAAAGAGCATTTAAGAGATTAATACAATAATCTTCTAAAGATGCGCCTAGAAATTGTTTTAAGTTAGCGCCTGTCAAGCCATCAGGGAAAACCGCCATCATTTGTTCGCACAAGGTCAGCGCATCTCGCATGCTGCCAGATGCGGAATGCGAAATGGCATTTAAGGCATCAGTATCGTATATAAAATCTTCGGCATCTAAAATATGAGACAATTGTTTTACAAGAACATCGTTGGACATTGCTTTTAAATTAAATTGAATACACCGAGATAAAATAGTTGCAGGAATTTTTTGTGGGTCTGTGGTTGCAAGCATGAATTTGACGTGCGCCGGAGGCTCTTCTAAGGTTTTCAGCAATGCATTAAAACTATGTGTTGAAAGCATGTGGACTTCATCGATGATAAAGATTTTAAAGCGACCGGTTGATGGGGCATACTGAATATTTTCAATAAGTTCTCGAGTATCCTCAACTCGGGTACGTGATGCACCATCGACTTCGATTAAATCAAAGAAACGGCCTTCATCAATAGCTATACAATTGTCACATGTTAAGCAAGGTTCATTAATGATACCAGCCTGACAATTTAGTGCTTTTGAGAAAATTCTAGCAACAGTTGTTTTTCCAACGCCACGGGTCCCTGTAAATAGGTAAGCATGATGAAGTTTATTTTGTGACAATGAATTTTGAAGAGGTAATACAATATGGTCTTGTCCGACAAAATCGGCAAAACATTTTGGGCGCCATTTTCTAGCTAAAGGAATGTAAGTCATTCTGCTCAATATAATAGATAAATGGAGGCGACTCTAAGCGCTTGATCTCGGCACATTATTAAAACGCTACCGCTGCTTCCTTCCGGACCTGACGGGGTTCACACTTAATAACTGCGAGGAAACCCAAAGAGTCACCATAGACAAAGGGATATTATCAAAAAAAAGGGTAAAAGGCGAATCATTTTTTAAAAATAATTCAGGGTTACAAGCACAGGATAGCAATCGGAATAATATGTCATTAGTAAAAGTTTAAAATTTTCCATTGGGGTGTACAATCAGAGAATACAATTTAAATGAGCTATCTCGAATATAAAAAAATTTATATATATAAAGGTCTCTTTAGCAAATGAAAGTGATGTCTGTATGGGTGGGACGGTAAAAAATGCTATTATCCCATAAAATACACATAAAAAGGTCCTGCTGAACAGAAAATGAAAGCAATGTAAAAAAATCAAAAAAGATAAAAAAAAGCGTTGACAATGAAGTCCAAAAGAGTAGAATACGCATCACCAAGAGAGTGGTGAAGCTGATTAAGAATAAAGAAAAACAAACTGAGTGGGCACTTTGTCAATGAAATGAAGTTTTATAGTAGGATTGAATGTAAGAGTTTGATCCTGGCTCAGATTGAACGCTGGCGGCATGCTTAACACATGCAAGTCGAACGGCAGCACATCATGATTTCGGTTATGAGGGTGGCGAGTGGCGAACGGGTGAGTAACGCGTAGGAATATACCTTGAAGTGTGGGATAACTTGGGGAAACTCAAGCTAATACCGCATAAGCTCTAAGGAGGAAAGCTGGGGACCGCAAGGCCTGGCGCTTTAAGATTAGCCTGCGTCCGATTAGCTAGTTGGTGGGGTAAAGGCCTACCAAGGCGACGATCGGTAGCTGGTCTGAGAGGATGATCAGCCACACTGGGACTGAGACACGGCCCAGACTCCTACGGGAGGCAGCAGTGGGGAAT
>DDPL01000038.1 GCA_002342175.1 Legionellales bacterium UBA2469
ATTAGGTGCTACCCCTTTATTTGCACGCTTAATTATTCAAGCCTATGAGCAAATTTCAAAAGGGGTTATTGAATATGGATTTTCGATTGGAGCAACACCTATACAAATGATTCGTTTGATGTTACGCCAAGAGATGACACCGATGTTTATTGATGCCGTAACCATGACCGCCATTACATTGGTAAGTTATTCAGCGATGGCAGGCGTGTTGGGTGGCGGTGGACTTGGCGACTTAGCCATTCGTTATGGCTATCAGCGATTTGATACCTTTACCATGCTGCTGACCACAGCGATTCTCATTGTCATGGTTCATGCGATCCAATGGTTTGGCGATTACATTCGAAAAAGAATTCAACATCACTTTTAAGGGAAACATTGTTTATGGGTATTATTAAGACGTTATTATCCACTTCACTTCTGTGTATTGCACTGCTTGGTTGCAAACCCGCCAAGCGCCCTGATTTGGTGATTGGTACCATCTCAGGTCCCGAAACAGAATTGGTCAAAACTGCAAAAACGGTTGCTAAAGATAGGTATGGATTAGACATCAAAATTGTTGAATTCAGTGATTATAATTTGCCTAATGATGCCCTAGCCGATGGTTCATTGGATATGAACATTTATCAACATCTTCCTTTTCTCAAATCCTCTTTAGCAGCTAAAGGGTATCATTTGGATGTCTTCAGCAAAACATTTATTTATCCGATGGGTATTTATTCCCATAAAATACAAAATATGAAGCAATTAAAATCCAAAGCATTGATTGCAATTCCAAATGATCCAAGCAATCAGACCCGCGCTTTGATTTTATTACAACAGACTGGTCTTATCATTTGTGCAAATAAAGAGACCATTGGCTTGCATGATATTTTATCCAATCCCAAAGATCTTAAATTTAAGGAATTGGATGCCGCTCAATTGCCACGCGTGCTGCCAGATGTTGATGCTGCTGTTATCAACACGACTTTTGCGATTCCTGCAGGATTAAATCCAGCAAAAGATGCAATATACCTAGAAGGAAAAGATTCTCCTTATGCTAATTTGATGGTGATTCGCCATGATACCGACAAAATGGAGAAGTTAACGCAATTTCTTCAAGCCATGCACAGCGAGCCTGTCATTAAACGAGCTAAAGAATTATTCGGTGATGGAGCCATACCTGCTTGGAACCCTTAAGATACAATTGGAATCGGAGGAACACTCAAATCTTCCAGTTCCCATAACTGATTGAGGCCATAACAAACCAATCCGATTCCCACTGCTGTTGTCAACATTAAAGCAGGAATCATGATTTGTAACATCAAGGCGCTGATACTCGCAGCCACGATGAATTCAATAATGTACATGCTCACCAATGATGCTGCAAATAACAATAAACCCGATGAAATCATGGTTGAGGGTTGATAAAACCATTCATAAGACCAGCTTAATGTATCAATATCAATATTTTGAGCCTGATAAGCTGCTTCAAGTTCTTGTTTTTTAGCTTCCACGGATTGTTGAAAATATTCAAATCGACCATCCATTTCTATTGCAGAGAAATGAACTTGATCCAACTCTTCATCTATGCGGGGTCGATAAGCATCAAAACCCGCCATGTTATATTCATTTTTTAAAGTGATTAAAAGAGGTCGATATTCATCTTGGCGCCAGGCCACAAATGACAGATATTGATGCATCAACGATTGCATCGGCTCAATATTTTCAATCAGATGTTCATCAGCAATTGTTGAGATGCGATTCAAGGAGGCAAGTCTATCTTCCATTTTTGTCAAATAAAATCGTGCTTGTTGTTCACGTACATTGAATTGTTCCATTTGAGTTTGAAGATTTAATTTATTCGAACTTAAATCATGCGCATTCTCTTGCACAACTGCTTGAGCATCTTGCGTTGTTACATACTGTTGATAAAGAAAACATGCATGTACCAGCATTAAAATACGAATTAAATTTTCATTAAAATTAAAGAGCAACAATAAAGAAAAACCACATGAGAGTGCATCATTTAAAAACTGACGTGAATTTACATCTTTAAATGAATGATTAAATATATACCCTGAATCGTAGACATTCAAAAGATTAACAAATTTAAAAAAAGGATTGATGTTAAAACCCAACCTATTTGTCATGCTTGAAAAAAGGAGCCCCAATCCAGCATATTTTATCCAAGTTCCCCAATCTTGTTGAGCGATTAAACGATGGCCAAATTGCACATCATCAGTGTCAATATCCAGTTCATAATGAAATTTGACACCCAGATTAAGAATTTTAAGCGTATTAAAGACACCAAAAACTTGTCCCACTTGCGCATGTAAGCCCAACTTGCCCAAAGCATTCCATATGATGGATAAATTGAAAGCCTTTATACTGTCGTGTCGAATATTTTTGATTATTGCCGGTACATGATTATCAATTGCATTTTGTAAATAAACCTGGTGCTCCTCAATATCTTTTAGAATGGCCTGTTGTGTGGGATTAATATAAGGAATCAATTGAGCCTGTCTTAAATAGGTCAGAAGAGCGTTTTTATTTTCATCTGTTAGCAAATTTTCATGGGCAACAATATCTGTTTCAATTCCAAAGAGTTCTTGACCAGCGCAGGTTTTCAATGAAACGCTTAATGTATGCATCTGTGCATCTCGATGCACATAAATACAACGCTCTTCACGAAAAAGTATTTCTGCTTCTCCAACATAGCGCAATTCATACTGAAGCTCTTCATCGAGGATGCGTTGAATCTTCTCAAAAATCGGATAATGATCCTGATAACGAACGAAGGGAATGTGAAAACCTTTGATATAAATCTCATCCAACAGATCACTAAAATCTTGGGTATCAGTTTCAAAATAGCCCTGCGCAATATTTGAATCGATTATATTAAACTGATAATTGTTACTCTCTGTTTTTCCACACACATAGTAATTTTCTCCTTGGTTAAGCAACATTGGACACATTTCAGGAACATAGGTAATTAAATTAATATTTTCATCAATACGAGCTGTGGAAATTGCAGTGTCTAAAATTAAATGCCGACTCTTGGAATGAAATAATAACTCCTCGGAAATCTGAAACTTGCGAAGGCTATTTGCAGGATAATAAAAATATTCAAGATCTTCATTTTCAATGGATTTATAGCAAATCAATGTTGCATACTGATAAGGTAGGACAGGTAATTCATTCAAATAGCGAAATTCAAACCCTAATTTTTCGTATTGGGCTTGCTGCTCGGGAGGTCGATAGTTTTCAATAATGCGCTGCATCGATAAAGTTGATAATAACAAAATATTTTTGATTTCAAGGTTATCAACTTGCGCCAATATTGCTTTACGTTCGTTGATGCCACATAACTGAAAATATATTTTAAGATTATATTTCATTTGCGCGCTAGCTTTGGTAAGCCATGCGTGCCAGCTCGGGGATGCCGTTAAAATATCAAGGTAAACACTAGCATCCGTACAAATATTCGCATCAAAAATCGTTAAAAATTCGATATAAATTTGTGCGAGAAGAAATGTCTGCTGATTGTGAACCTCAAATGCCAATGGCATTGATTCATCGATATTCAATTGATTCGCATAAGGTAGGAACGTATTTAAATGACGTAACAAAAAACGTTTTGGATCAAACGATGCATCCGCTTTAAGAAATAAGCCCATAAGCTTCTCTAATATGGTCATTTCAAGTGATGTATCATGCAATATGAGTTTTTGATGGCATGACCGTATAATTTCAACACTATTTGGCATGCTGGTCTCAAAACGTTATGATTTAGCCTATTATACTTTAATTCTATACAAAAAAAAACCTTTATTGCTATATTTTGCTCACAAATTCCGGTCAAAAAATTGTCATTTCTACCAGGTTACATTATAATTACCTTATGAAGACGATTAGGACTTAAGTATGCATTTTGAAAACATTAAAAATGATGTGAACATTATTTTTGAAGAACACCCAAAACATGATTCATTAATTGATAAAATTGAAAACGGACAACAATTATACGACTATTGGAAACACCAAGAGGCTCACCAAAATCGTCATCGCCAAGGCTTTACTTTAAGATGTAATTTTCCTGCCAAAGCATTCCTTGAAAAAATTTGGATTGATGAATTATTTAACACACTACTGACTGAATTAGAAGAATTGCTAGCTCAACAAGAGCTCGAAGAAGAAAAACGCGAACAAATTTTACAATTTAAGGAAAATATAACGGGTTTAAAACAAATCTGCGTCAATGACATCCAAAAAATGAAAGAACCGCATGTCACTGCAAAAATGTTATTACCTCAATTAACCATTAACGACGACACTATTCTTTTTTATGATCAAAATGATTTAGGCGCTATTGTAGGCTCTCTCATTGATAAGTTTTCTGAACAAATTAGCAGTGGTTTGAAATTTGAACTTCAGCTCCCACCAAATCGTAACGAAAAACTATCTGATGAAGATAATATAAAAAATTATGCTGAAATCATCTTTAATAAAGCCTCTCAGTGTGGTTTAAACCCAGAAAAATTAACCGTATACGTTAATGGAAAAAAAATTGATCCATCTTTGATGTTTAAAGATAGTATGGAAAGATGGAAAAAAGAGTCTGCCAATGTATTTGAAGAGCGTGTCAATAAAGCGATTAAAGAGGAAGAACCTTATTATAGAGGTTATCGATAATCGTTTCTCAGTATGCTAGCATTGCCCACAAGTATTCGTTTAAGGTTTTTTTATGCAAAATTCAAAAATTGGTTTTGTGAGTCTAGGGTGCCCTAAAGCCCTCGTCGACTCCGAGCGTATTATTACACAATTAAAAGCTCAAAATTATGAGTTGGTCAACAGTTACCAAGATGCCAATGTGGTCATTATTAATACTTGTGGATTTGTTGAATCTGCTATTCAAGAGTCATTTCAAGCGATTCAAGAAGCCATGGCTGCAAATGGTCGCGTGATTGTTACCGGATGTTTGGGCGCAAAAGCCGATAAAATTCGTGAAGTATGTCCCGATGTCTTACACATCAGCGGTCCACACTCATATGAAGATGTGATTAAAGCGGTACATGAGCATGTTCCTCCACCGAAAGACCCTTTTTCTCAACTCATCCCCCCTCAAGGTATCAAATTAACGCCCCGACACTATGCTTATTTGAAAATTTCTGAAGGGTGTAATCACAGTTGTAGTTTTTGTATTATTCCCAGCATGCGTGGAAAATTACAAAGTTACCCCATGAATCAGGTTCTTAAAGAAGCTCACTTATTAAAAGATGCTGGTGTTAAAGAATTGATGGTCATTTCCCAAGATACATCGGCATATGGGGTCGATAAAAAATTTGCACCCGTTGATTGGCAACAAAGAAATCTTCCAACAAAATTTTACAATCTTTGTGAAGAACTCAGTCAATTGGGCATTTGGGTACGTTTACATTACGTTTACCCCTACCCCCATGTTGATGACATCGTCTCATTAATGTCACCCAATGGCTTGCTTCCCTATTTGGATATTCCATTACAACATGCGAGCCCTCGCATCTTAAAATCAATGAAACGACCAGCCAATCAGGAAAACACCTTAAAGCGCATTCAAAAATGGCGCTCCATCTGTCCAGATCTCACCATTCGCTCTACTTTTATAGTTGGTTTTCCAGGTGAAACTGAACAAGATTTTGAAATGCTACTTGATTTCATGCAAGAAGCTCAACTTGATAGGGTGGGTTGTTTTCAGTATTCTCCCGTCGAGGGGGCTGCTGCAAATGCACTAGCAAATCCAGTTCCGAATGAGGTTAAACAAGAGCGATTTGAACGTTTTATGGCATTACAATCCGACATTAGTTATGACAAATTAAAAGCCAAAAAAGGCAAAACCATTCGAATCTTAATTGATGATTATCAAAATGAACAATGGATTGCAAGAAGTACATCCGATGCACCTGAAATTGATGGTTTGGTCTATTTACCCCAACGTTCAAACATTAAAATTGGTGAGTTTCATGATGTTAAAATCATCGATTCAGATCACTATGATTTATTTGGAGAATGGATTTAACGCAAATGGAACATATATTTTTTGGATATGGATATTGTGCTCAATATTTAGCAAAACAATTAAAAACCGGGATTGCGATATCGCGAAATCATCATTCGGATATTACACATATCCAAGCAGATGTCGCGATGCCTGGACTTCAGTTACCAGATAATTATGTCATGTATTATTTTATTCCCCCAAAAGCAGGCCATGACGAAGATATCTTATTAAAGAATTGTCTTTTAAACCTTCGCCAACCGCCTCAAAAAATTATTTATATCGGCTCTAGTGGTATTTATGGCAATCATCAAGGCCAATGGGTTGATGAAAGCTCACCTTGCCATATTACCTCTTCTCGTCAAGCATTGCGACAATCTTCAGAAAATATTTTAAGCGTATATGCCAAAGAACATCACATTCCCTGTGCTTTACTCCGCGTAGCAGGGATATATGGTCCCGAACGTTTGCCTGTGCCCCATGGCCCTATTATTTTTCCAGAACAAGCGCCTCTGATGAATCATATTTTCATAGAAGATTTGGCCATCATCCTTAAACTACTAGGCACTACTGTGACGTTTCATGGTATATTAAATATTGCGGATGGTGATCCTAAACCGATGGGATATTTACAACAACAAGTTGCCATGAAACACCATCTCCCCTTAGCAGAACAGGTTGATTTTCAAACTGCCTGGGATTTAGCGTCCGACATGAAAAAAGAGTTTATGTCACAAAATAAACAACTTTCCATTCAAGTCTTGCTTCAATTATTACAACCCGAACAGATTCAACTAAAAAACATTGCTTCCGCGCTGCTTAATTTTTGATGTTTTATAAAATGATCAATGGTGTCAATATACTCGTCTTCCCATGGTATTGAGTGTCCTTTTTCAGGAAAGGACTTAAATTGTCGGTTTTTAGATTGCTTGGCATTATAAAACAATTCCAATCCATGATGATAAGGCACCAAATCATCCTTCGTTCCATGCATGATAAGAAGAGGAATTTGAATATCCTGAATTTTTTTCAAATTATCATACTTATCCCATACCGGAAATAAAATCCAAGGGTAATTCAAACGCGCCATTGCTCCTAAAGACTTAAATGGTGATTGAAGAATCAAGGCTGAGACTTGATACTCAGTTGCCATCTGCAAGGCAATTCCTGAACCTAAAGACTCTCCTAAAATAATGATGTCATCATTATCAATACCAAGCCCCATAATGTAACGCATTGCAGAGCGCGCATCTTGATATAACCCTTTTTCCGATGGATGTCCTTTGTTACCGGCATATCCCCGATACTCTGGCACAAATACCCCATACCCCAAACGAGCTAATTTATACATCAGCTCTTTACGAGTGCCAATATTCCCTGCATTGCCATGAAAAAACACAATGGTTTGATGATGTTTTTGTGCAGGAATATAATAACCAAATAATGTAATTTTATCTTGATTATCCCAAACAATCGTTTTAATGCGTGCTTGGTCATATTCTGATAAAACAGGAACCGTTTTATCAGGCGAATAAATCAACATTCGCTGAAAGCAATAAACGATAAGACTTGCAAAGATCCAGTAGATGATTATCCATTTCAAAATCCCTAGAAATTTACTCATGATTGGGCTCAAAAAATAACAATGGGTATATCTTTAAGAATAAGCACAGATTGAAAAAAAAACACAAAAACTGCGCTAATTATTTTACATATCATGATCAGAGCGAGGTGGATGTCAAATTGTGAAAAAATACATTATCAATCGTGAAAATCTCAAAAAATTCATTAAGCGTTTGATGATTTTTTACCTGAAAATGAATAAATAAACATCTGTTTTTCTTCTTAGTGACGCCACCAGCCTTGAATTTTTTTAGCTGCCTCCTGCATTTTATCTTCCTGATGACGCATTTTGAATATACCTAAAAATTGCCAAGACGCATCATTGCTGGATTTTTTTGCAAATTCTATTTTCGTTTTCTCGTCCACATGCATCGGATAACCATTACTCGATTTAAAATATCGATCCAATCCATAAGTCCCCATTGCAACAGGATTGACTATTTCTTGCATTTCTTTTGCTGAAAAGAAATTCTTTAAAAACAAGCCTAAACAAAAAGCACTTGGCCCTGTTGTTTCGATGACTGTCCACATTAACATATCATTTAACAACTCTTCTCGATTTAAATCCAAAAAAAATTCTTTATTTTTTACAACTGCAGTTGAACTTATTGATGGCTTCCATATTTTCAAATGAAATAACAATTCTAATTCTTGTGCTGAATGTTCGAGTAATTGCGATGTTACTTGTGGCGCATTTTTAAAAAATAATCGCTCACTAGACACCTGTAAATTATCGAGATAATTTAATGTACGATAAAATAGCTCATTTGAGCGAGACAAACGCATGATGGAGCGTCGAATTTGTCGTGCATTTTGTTCTAACGATAGTTTCCTTAATAATGCACCCGTTACACCTTCTGCATCCTGATATGGTGATGGGTTTTTTTGATTTAATTTTTGAATACCAAATAATTCAATCCCAATTTGTTGAATCAAATTGATTTTAGATTTTGCATCTTCTTCATGAACCACTGCAAAAAATTCATTATTGACAGAAATACGTTCATCCCAGCTTGACTGATTAGGAAAATAGCTAGAAACTCGCACGAGTATCGGGGCATTGACCTCAATAAATTCTGGTAATGCACGGGTGTCAACTTCCACATCAAAATCTGTATATGCGCCCCGTCGATAGATGGGAGAAAGCACACGAAGCTTATCACTAGCACCCGCTAAATTTCCGCCCCCGTCGCCTAAATTTAATATCTCTTCATGATAAAGTTCCAGCATACGAATTTCTAACGGTGTGACACATCCGGGGATGACTTCTGATAAAACATCCACCGGGATAATTTGATGTTGTTCACAAAACTGATTTAATTCCGATATTGCAACATCATTGAGTAAACGACTGTCATAAACCAAATGAATATCGTCGAGAGGATTCATCAATCGCATACGAATAAGACGGAGTTGATTGGTCATGTTTAAAAAAACTGAAGGATTTTGACTTAACCAAATTTTGACATGACGATGTGGATTAAATTGATACTTAGTCATAGGGTATGGTTCTAAAAAACATACCCTATGTTACCATAAAACAAATAATGCGCAAATTAAATACAGAAATACATGTTATTCACATTTGGCACTTGCCAACATTTCTTCAAGCAATTGAGGAAATGTAATGCCAACCGCATTGGCAATTTCAGGACAAAGCGATAAGGGTGTAAATCCAGGATGCGTATTGACCTCTAAAATGAAAAATTCATTTTTTTCTTCTTGATAAATAAATTCGACACGTGCCATTCCATTACAATCCAGTACTTTATAAGCCTTCTCGGCTAACGCTAATAAATTTTCATAAGCGGTACTCGCAATTGGAGCTGGCATGAGGTGTCGGGTATAGCCTTCGGTGTATTTTGCTTCATAATCGTAAAAACGCTTATTAATCAACTGAATTTCCAAAGCGCCTAATGCTTCGCCATTCAGAACAGCGACTTGCATTTCACGGCCTCGTATATACTCTTCAATCAAAACATCGCCATAAGGGAATTTATAATCAGCAAACTTAAACTCATCTTCATCAAAGACAAGCTCGACACCAACACTGGATCCTTGATTCATCGGTTTAATCACATAAGGACGTGGTAATGGATCGTCACGATATCCCATGGATGATGAAACCAATAGCGATTTAGCTTGCTGAATATGATTGGCAAAAAACATTTCTTTTGACTTCACCTTATCAAAAGCTAAAGCGGATGAAAGCACGCCACTATGTGTATAGGGAATACGCATGATATTCAACAACCCTGGCAAACAACCATCTTCACCATAAGTTCCATGTAAAGCATTAAATACCACATCAGGTTTGATTTGTGCCAAAACTTGGGCAATATCGGCGCCCATATCAATCGCTGTAACTTGATAGCCTATTTCAACCAATGTTTTTTCAATACCTTTAGCACTTGATTTTGATACGTCCCTTTCAGCAGACATCCCACCATAAATCAGTGCGATATGTTGCTTACCATACGATGATGCAATACGAACTTCAGAAGTTTCTTTGTATTCTGTAAAAAATTGAGGATTCATCTAAAAAACCTTCAAACCAGTCATATAAGGATTGTAACAATTATTCATGTTCTTGAATATATATAACCTAAACCAAATGCTGTAGCTTTTGCAAAATAAAGTATGCCAATGAGTCAATCGGTTTTGTTGTATCCTGTCTTTTAAATAAAGAAATTTGAATATCATTCAATGCAGGTAAAAAATCATTATCTAGGGCAACCAAATCATCAGGGATCATTTTTTTTGAATGGCAATAATTTGATATCGTAAAATGTTGGAAGAAGAAGAGAATTTATAACTCATTGATGATATTGGTCGGGACGGAAGGATTTGAACCTTCGACCCCTAGCACCCCATGCTAGTGCGCTACCAGGCTGCGCTACGCCCCGAACGTTGCAATCATAATCATATTTGCATGAAATAACAAGAATTTAACAAAATTAATTTCATTTTTTTTTGGCTGTGTTACTCTCAATAAAAAGGACTTTAATTTTTATGATGAAATACTTATTTTTGATACTATTGACTCTTCCTTTAACTGCTTGCAATACAGTTAGTGGAAAACCCATTGAACAAAGGGAAGTACAGGTATCAACCATCACCAATCGATTGGAATTAGGTGACAACTGGAACAATGTCGACGTCACAAAAGCTGAAGAAATTGTTCCTATTAAATATCCAAATTTTGATTGGTTCTTTGATAAATAATCTATACAAATTCAAATTCTGGTAATTTTTCTGCACGAACTTCTTTAATGCGATTATCATCGTCTACAAACACTACTTTAGGCTGATATTGAGCGCATTTTTCTTCACTCATCATGATAAAACTCGCAATAATAATCTTGTCTCCTGGACTAACTAAACGCGCAGCAGCACCATTAACACAAATGTCGTGGCAACCAGGATGTCCTGCAATGATGTACGTTTGAAAACGTGTGCCTGCGGTTACATTCCATATGTGTACCGCTTCGAAAACATGCATCTGTGCTTCTTGAATCAAATGAGGCGGAATGGTAATGCTCCCCTCGTAATTGAGGTCTGCTTGAGTAATGGTCGCTCGATGAATTTTAGACTTCAACATCTGACGTAAAATCAAAACTAAATCTCCAAACTATGATTGTTCAATATTTTCAATAAAATCACATTCAGTTTGTGGGCATACTTTTTGCTCGCCAAACTTTTTTGTTACCTTCAAAGTCACAATCGGCCAATGACATTTTGGACAAGTTTCATTCAAAGGTTGGTTCCAGATGGCATATTTACATTTTGGATAACCCGCGCATGAATAAAAAATTCGTCCTTTACGTGATTTACGTTTTAGAATGGAATGATCTTTACAAATAGGACATGTCACTTGCGTGTCTTCTGGCTTTTCCAAAGGCTCAATAAAATTACAATCCGGATAGTTGCTACATCCCACAAACAGCCCATATTTACCACGCTTAATTTGCAATGGCGCCTGGCATGTTGGGCATTCTCTATCAATGGTTTTAACCTCTGGTTCAGGGGTCACACTATTTGATAAATCTTGAGTGTAATCACATTCTGGGTAACCTGTACAACCAACAAAACGTCCTCTTTTACCCAAGCGAATTGCCAATGGTTTTTCACACTTCGGACAATTTTCATGAAACTCTTCAGTGGTGACATCTTTTCGTTTAACCGTCTCATCGACATTATGTACTTTTTCATGAAATGGTTGCCAGAAATTTTCTAACACAGGTATCCACTCCACCTCACCACGGGATATCGCATCAAGGGTGTCTTCCAGTCCTGCCGTAAACTTATAATCCACATAAGTCGGGAAATACTCTGTTAAAAAACGACTTACAATGCGACCGACATCGGTTGGGATAAAACGCTTTTTATCCACGACCACATAATCACGTTGTTGGAGCGTATGAATAATGCTCGCATACGTTGAAGGTCTTCCAATCTCAAACTCTTCAAGCGCTTTTACCAAAGTTGCTTCAGAATATCTTGGTGGTGGCTCGGTATGATGTTCTTCAACTTCAATACCCTGTAATTTGATTTTTTCACCCACCGACAATTCAGGTAAAATGGTATCCATATCATCTTCAGATTTTTCATCGCGCCCTTCTTCATAGACCGCTAGGAACCCAGAGAAAACCACTTGAGAGCCATTGGCTCTGAACTTATCTGTTGGACATGACTGTAAATCAACAGCCACCGTATCTAAACGTGCTGAGGCCATTTGGCTGGCTAAGGTTCTTTGCCAAATCAACTGATATAATTTACGTTGATCAGGAGTTAAATGATTTTTTATAGCATCCGGAGAACGAGCAATATCTGTTGGACGAATCGCTTCATGCGCCTCTTGCGCATTCTTTGATTTGGTTTTAAATGTGCGTGGCGATTCTGGGCAATAAGTCTGGCCATAGCGCTTGACAATATCCTCACGAATGGCATGAATGGCATCGGTTGATAAATTCACAGAGTCTGTACGCATGTAGGTAATCAAACCCACGGTACCCGAACCAATATCAATCCCCTCATACAATTGTTGTGCTACTTGCATGGTTTTGCGTGCCGTAAATCCGAGTTTTCGTGCGGCATCTTGTTGAAGAGAAGCTGTAATAAAAGGCGGAGCTGGATGTCTTTGACGTTCTTTACGTTGAACACTGACCACTTCCAATTCACCTGCAGCACGCTTTAATATTGCATCTCGAGCACCCTCGGCATGCTTGGTATCTTTCCAATAAAATTGTTCAACTTTATCATTATCCCAATGCGTAATACGCGCTTTAAATTTATTTTTTGATTTTAAGCAATCGGCCAATACATACCAGTACGGCTGACTGACGAATTTTTCAATTTCTTCCTCACGCTCTACAATTAATCGAAGCGCAGGACTTTGTACACGACCTGCAGATAAACCTCGACGGACTTTCTTCCACAGCAACGGCGATAAGTTAAAACCCACGAGGTAATCTAGAGCACGTCGCGCCTGCTGCGCATTGACCAAATGCATGGCTATATCACGGGGATTTTCAATTGCTTCTTTAACCGCTTTTTTAGTGATTTCATAAAATACGATTCGATGAACAGCTTTGTTTTTTATCAGCCCTTTATCTTGTAATAAGGCTAACACATGCCAAGATATGGCTTCCCCTTCACGGTCAGGGTCAGTTGCTAAATAAAGGGTATCTGCGGATTTAATCGCTTTAGAGATAGCGTCAACATGTCGACTATTTTTTTCAATAACCGCATATGTCATCGCAAAATGTTGTTCAGGCTTCACGGAGCCTTTTTTTGCTAGCAGGTCTCTTACATGTCCATATGAGGCCATGACTGTAAAATCTTTGCCAAGATATTTTTCAATGGTTTTTGCTTTTGCCGGTGATTCCACTATCACCAAATTTTTTGTCATGTTCCCTCCAATATTAATGCTTGGTAATAGGTTCTAACTCCGAATCCAGCATAAACTCAAGCATCATTAATTCTTTTGGGGATAAGCTTTCTGATAAAACCTGGTGCATCATCATGGCCAGCTCATTTACAGTCACATAAGGTTCTGTTGATTCTAGCACTTGGTTCATGACGAGTTCGAATTGAATGGCAGAAAGCATTCCACTATGCATTAATCGCATTAAAAATTGATTCGCAGGTTTTGTCAACTTTACTTGTTCATAAATAGTTAAAACCCGCATGCTTTCTATTTTTGGATCTTGGTAGACTTGCAGCGCATCGACTGATGTACTTTGAATATCATGAGGGTACGAAGATTCTAACTGCTCTTGCTGATGTTTTAATTGTGTCAATGCTTGTTCAAATAATGACAATAACATTTCAAAAAGCTGATCTTTCATACCTTAACCTCATCTTAATTAAGTGCATATTCACTCAACACATCTTCTGGTTCAGCCGCTAATCGAGCGCCTTGTTGCAGCAATCGATGGCAGCCTAATGACAAAGGGCGTCCTACCGGGCCAGGAATTGCAAAAACCTCCCGGTTTTGTTCAACTGCATACGCTGCAGTAATCAGCGATCCGCTGTTCTCTGCAGCTTCAACAACCAAAGTGCATAATGCCAAACCACTTATTATACGATTTCTTCGGGGAAATTGTCCAGGGCTTGGGGGTAAATTCCTAGAAAATTCACTGATTAACAGTCCATTTTCTTGAATTTTATCGGCCAACGCAACATTTTTTTTGGGATACACCCATTCTATGCCACTTCCCAACACGCCAATCGTCACACCTCCATGGTTCACACATGCCATATGAACCATACTATCGATACCTAATGCCAAACCACTTACCAATCCAATCCCCTCATTGGTAAAACGACTTCCCCATGATAAAGCAACCTTATATCCATAATCCGTTGGATGACGAGTTCCAACCATCGCTAAAAAAACATGACTCAATGCTTTTAAATTTCCTTTAAGATATAACACTGGAGGGTACCCAACCGTTTCCAATAACAATTTTGGATAATCTAGATCAATGCATGTCAAAATATGATGATTGGGGTGTTCACTCCATTTTAAATCATCCTCAACCTTACGCCATGGAAGTTGGTGAATTGCCTGAAATAATGCAGGTGGCAAATCTTGTCGCGAAACGTCAAATAGGTCAGGAAGATGCGGCCATCGTTGCAATAGCCGATGAATTGTTTTAGGTCCCATACCTGAAACATGGTTTAATGCTAACAATAGTTCGCGAGAGTCCAAAATAAGATCCTTTTGATTGGTTTTAAAACAATTTATCCTTGCTTTTCACGCCTATATTAGTTAAAATAACATTAAATTAAAATTGTTTTAGCGTGTATTATGGCAGTTCTCAAAATTCTATATTTACCCGACGAACGTTTACGTAAAATGTCAACGCCCATTGAAAACATCAACGATGAAATCCAAACCCTCATTGATGATATGTTTGAAACCATGTATGAAGCTCGCGGCGTTGGTTTAGCAGCACCTCAAGTTGGTGTCAATCTTCGTTTAACTGTTGTCGATTGTTCTGCCGATAAATCTGGGCAAAAGGTTTATATTAATCCTGTCATTACTGCAAGCCAAGGCCAAGAGAAATTTAAAGAAGGTTGTCTTTCGGTGCCGGGGGCACTTGAAACCGTCGTTCGTGCACAAAAAGTAACCGTGACCGCTTTAGATAGACATGGCAATTCATTCACAGAAGAATTGGAAGGCTTGGATGCAGAATGTATTCAACATGAAATTGATCACCTCGATGGCAAACTCTTTATTGATTTACTCTCCCCAATTAAAAAGCATCGCGCGCGCAAGGACTTAGAAAAGTTCCTACGTGAACAACAACATCAAAAATAAAAAAATTTATGAAACCACTAAAAATTATCTTTGCAGGGACGCCTGCTTTTTCATTGCCTTGTTTACAAGCAATTCATCGTTCAGAACATGAAATTATTGCTGTCTTTACCCAGCCCGATAGACCTGCAGGCCGCGGACAAAAACTTCAACCCAGCATTATTAAACAATGGGCGATAAATAACGACCTTCCCATCTTTCAACCACAAACGCTCAAATCAGCTGAAATCCAACAAACAATTCACAATTTGAATCCAGACTTAATGATTGTTATTGCCTATGGCTTAATCTTACCCAAAGCTGTATTGGATATACCTAAGCATGGATGCATTAATGTTCATGGTTCCTTGCTTCCCCGTTGGCGCGGTGCAGCACCTGTTCAGTATGCTATTCGTGAAGGTGATGAAGTCACGGGCATTACCACAATGCTGATGGATGTGGGAATGGATACAGGCGATATGTTAAAAAAAATACATTGTAAAATTGAACATCATGATACATCTGAAACACTTTTAGATAAACTCAGTCATATGAGCGCTCCACTGTTAATTGATACAATTGATCAATGGGTAAATGGCACATTAATCCCCATAAAACAAAATGAATCGGAAGTGACCTACGCTCATAAAATTGAAAAAACAGATGCAAAAATCAATTGGCACGAAACCTCTAATCAGATTTTACAAAAGATAAGAGCTTATATTCCGTGGCCAATTGCCTATGCGGAGTGGCAAAATCAAGCCATTAAAATTCACCAAGCCCATAACGTAGCCCTTTCATCTTCGGCAATACCTGGCACCGTCCTCAAACACGATACCAACACTATTGTTATTAAAACAGGTAATGGAGCCATCGCCATTACCCATTGGCAATGGCCTAATCATAAAATGATGCCTGTTCATGATTGGTTGCAAGGTAGAAGCCATGAGCTTCCTGAAGGAACTGTACTCGCATGAGCACATTATCGCATCGACAACTGGCCTTAAATGCCCTACATCCCATATTGGCAACCCAAGCACCTTTACCACTTGATTTTGGTCAGTGGCCCCCTGCAGCAAAGCATCTTTTACTTGAAACCTGTCGACATTATGATAGATGCGAATCCATTTTAAATTTTCTTATCCCTAAACCCACCAAAGACTGGGTGGTTTGGTCAGCTTTAATCCTTGGCATTTGTGAGTTACACATTCTTAATAAATCTGAACATGCAGTCATTTTCGAGACCGTTCAGTTGCTTAAGAAAGGAAAAACCAAATGGGCAACTGGTTTAGTCAATGCCGTTTTAAGAAATTCCATTCGACAAAAACAACAATGGCAACAGGCTCTAAAAGATAATCTCCAATTTAAATATAACCATCCCCAATGGTGGATTGAAAAATGTCAAAGGGACTGGCCAGATCACTGGGAACACATTCTTCACGCAAATGATGAACATCCGCCGATGACATTGCGATTACATTCACAAAAAACCTCACGTTCAGATTATCTATCCCACCTCCATCTCAATGCAGCACCAACCACTTACTCCAATGTCGGATTTCGTTTAGATGAAGCAGTCTCTATCGATGAATTACCTTATTTTCATGAAGGATGGGTCTCGGTACAAGATGAAGCCGCACAACTTGCCGCTCCACAATTACAGCTTCATCCAAAATTACGTGTTCTTGATGCATGTGCTGCCCCAGGTGGCAAAACATGCCATATTTTAGAAACAGAACCCCTTCTCAAAGCTTGCGTTGCAATTGAATTTCATCAGCAGCGCTTCAATAAATTAAAATCTTCGCTTGAGCGGCTTCAAGTTCAAGCAGAATGCATTTTAGGGGATGCCTCAAAACCACAGGAATGGTGGAATGGAGAATTGTTTGACCGGATCTTACTCGATGCACCATGTTCAGGTTCAGGGGTTGTTCGTCGTCATCCGGATATTAAACGTCGACGTACACCCGATAACATTTTACAAAACACCCCCATACAACAAGAACTTTTGGAAGCGCTTTGGCCTTTGCTGGCTCCTCAAGGACTTTTTCTATATGCCACATGCTCTGTCTGCCCCGAAGAAAATGATGCGCAAATCTCAAGATTTATCGCGAATCATCCTGATGCCAATATCATGCCCCCCTCGCCACTTGTTGGATATGCGACCACCTATGGGCAACAAATCTTACCAGGACTGCATCACATGGATGGATTTTATTATTGTTTAATTGCTAAAACTTGATTTTGCATGACCCGGTGTAATCAATCACGATAACTGTAAATCGATCCACATGCTTATCCTCAAGTATTAAAAAAGCTCCGAAGAGCTTTTTTTCATCATGCACCTGTAGGTCGAATTATCCATCGACGTGTGACAGACTCAGCCGGTGCTTGTTGCATCCATAATAATCCCGACTCGATTCCTGGACTTGGGGCTCGTTGACTTTCCAAAACCACAGCAAAATGTTTTTTAGCTTGTAAGGTCTTGATTGCTTTCCATATCAACGCATCATTTGCGCCTCTATCTAATACAATTAATTCCTGCGGATGATAAAGCACGGTAACCGGCAATGCATTCAATTGTCTTTTTAGTTGAATCTCTAAATTGCGCCAATAGGCCTGTTGCGCACGAGCATATTCAATTGCCGTCGGTGGACGTTGATATTGTGGNNTCATTTTCTGAAGATTTTTAAACAACGCATGATGTCGATTGGAAGGTTTAGACTGCAACATTAAATTACACGCAGCATCAATAAATCCGCGATAACGTCCAGAGTATTTTGGTTGTGTCCCTTTTCTCGTATTGATATAGATGGTGAAAGCCAACGTATGTCCATTTGAAGATAAGGTATAACCCGACAAACTTAATATACCTGTCATGGTGCCCGTTTTTGCCCGAACCAATCCTTTCTGATTTGGATGGTTTAAACGTCGTTGTAAAGTCCCATCTTGACCTGAAATCGGTAAAGCTGAAATATATTCAAATGCCAATGGAAACTTATTGTATAAAAACGTTAATAAACTCATGGTCTGATAGGGCGTAACCCTGTTATAGCGAGACAATCCAGAGCCATCTGAAAACATCGCGTTATGCATATCAATACCCGTTTGGCGTTGTAAGTAATCGCGTGTAATCGCAGGTGCATTNNTTACTCCAATTCGTGGGTTGGTGTTGGATATGATTGGCAGCCAATAAATATAAACTATTCGCATAAAGATTATCTGACGGTTTTAAAGTTGCCGCCATTAAATCTTTTAAAGGTGGACTGATATGCTTTGCAATCATCGTAGTTTGCGATGGCATTTGTCCATAACGCATCAGTCCATTCCACTGAATTCCCATTTGCTTCAAATGGTATCGTGCATGTCTATCCATGTAAGTGGTTGGGTAACGAATTGGCATACGTTGTTGCGTTGCCATTTGTCCTACGCCAACACATCCTCGAACATGGATAATACCTTTCTCATCAAATACCACGCCTACACCACAACCTTTTCCGCCAGCCTTGGTGACAACATGATTTTCAATAGGAAAAACACCCATAGGACTGCTGGTCTCAATCACAGCTGGCTGACCAACCTCAGATGCAGGATTCGTGGTTACCGTCAGTCGATTTTCATCCATCACCACAGGTCCAACGGGCGCGCCATAACTATATTGCTGATCTTTAGGGGTCATTCCAGGGGCATAGGGAGCAACAATTGCTAAATCACTTTGTAAAATAATATCGCCGGTGATTTCTTTAACGCCCCATTTTTTTAGTTGATCCAACATAATAAACATTGCTTGATGATTAAACGATGGATCAGGCGGTAATCGGAAATATAATGAACCATTCAGACGCCCATTATTAATCGATTTTGCATCTGTACTTAGGGTTTCTGTAATATGATATTCTGGTCCCAACGCAAGCATGGCAACCGCCTCTGAAAATAATTTCATATTGCTTGCAGGAATAAACGATTGTTGAGCCTGTCGCTCAAATAATGTTGTCCCTGTCGTTAAATCCACGACCATCATCCCTAAATTCATATTAGGATCTGTTTTTTGTACTAAATTATGGAGGGCTGATGATAAATCGCCTGATGCTAAAGTCAGTCCACTATACATCAAAACACTCAGCCACAAACTCCGTTTCATCATTTGACACCTTTATTTTTAATTATTCTCTAATCATAACTTAAGCCTAGCCTTTCCAGAAGACCTACAAGGTTATCTTGATTAAAAAACTTAAACTTTAACCAACCTTCACCATTGCTAAGTTGCTCTAGTTTAACCTCTGTTCCCACTTGCTCCATCATACTCTGAATAAAATGTTCATCTTCAGGCATCCCTCGACAAGGGGGTTTCTTTGATTGTGACACCATTTTTTCAAATTGACGAACATTACACGAATGTTTTTTTAAATGATTAAAAAAACGTATTTGCTCTTCCTCTGGGAGCCCAACTAAAATTTTAGCATGACCATAACTCAATACTTTTTCATTTAAGCCATCTTGTACCACTTGCGTTAATTTTAACAATCGCAAGATATTACTCACATAAGGGCGGGATTTCCCCAACATTTTGGCAATATACTCTTGTGTCCAAGCAAATTCCTTTTGTAACTTTTGCAATGCCAATGCCTCTTCTAAAGGTTCAATGCCTTCTCTTTGAATATTTTCTAAAATTGACATTAAAGCGTGTTGCCCATGCGATACCTTGAGTATCATACAAGGCACTTCTTTTAATCCTATAAATTTTGCTGCTCGCAAACGCCTTTCACCTGCAATCAATTGATAGTTGGATTCTAAGACCAAGGGTTGAAGAATACCATGCAATGCAATTGAGCTGGCAAGCTCTTGAATACCCTCTTCCGCAAACCATTGTCTAGGTTGATAAGCACTTGGCATTATCTTATCAACATCAACCCATTCAAAGATTGGTACACTTTCCATGATACTCATGAATGCATAAATTGCTCAATGTAACGTCGACACGTTAGCGGATGCTCAATGCCTATAATCAGTTGTTGTGTGCCTCCACTACCGGTAATAATAATGTCTCCATAATTAAAAATCGTGCCGATAATTGTTTGTCGAATGTCAATGCTTTCAATTTTTTGCATCGGATAATCTTTCGTTTCTTGCACCAATATCCCCGTTTGATAAATAACGTTAGTTTTACGAATGGTAAGGGAGGTAAAAGTGTATCGAACCATTTCCATGGCTAACCATCCTAAACCAACCAATAAAAATAACACAATTCCTTGTCTTTCATAGATATTGAAAAAATACCAAAGAATGAAAGGTACCAGCATAAGGCCAATGGGCTTTAAAAAAATAATCCAATGTAATCGACTTTGATAACTCTCTGTATTTTCAAATTCACTCATCATACCCGCCTATTCAATATTTAAAATTTTTTTCTATTTCCTACACCTTTTGTTTAAAACACATCCTATACTCAAAGTATGTATCATTAAAGGTGAGCACTATGAACGATTGGGAACATGCATCTCGTTGGCTAAATAGCCATAACCCTTTAATCATTGCATCGAGCGGTGGTGGTGGCCACATCTCAGCCGCAGAAAGTCTAATACAGCAATTAAAACAGAAAAAAAACAAACTACTACCATATCATTTTTATCAGCATGCAGCTAGGGAATTACTCTCAATTGAATCATTAATTTGGCTATCGATTTACACCTACCACCATCGATGGCCAAACTATATTTTAAAAAATTTTACATCTCTGGTATTTCCTAACCCAGAACAACTTCAATCCGAGATGAATCTATTGATTGCACAACAAGAAAAAATTCAACAAAGACATTATGTGGATTTTTTACTTGATCTTC
>DDPL01000074.1 GCA_002342175.1 Legionellales bacterium UBA2469
TGCACAGTTTATTGCACAGTCTAATTTTAACGCTGTAAGCCATTGAATTTATTGGACTTTTGAACAGCCACGAATTCTTCTAAGGCGTAGGTCGCACGTTCGAATCGTGCTGGGCAGGCCAAATGCCTCAAGCAATACAAGCGGGTACAGTATGCTTTATAGGTTGCTCGCTTAAAGTACTAAGAAATTCACAGTAGTGCAAGTCAAGTATCTATTTAAGCGACGCTTATTTACTTCCCTTCATCTTTTACAGCGATCCGTCCATGAGTATCTAAATCAGATTCATCTACTTCCAAATAATCCTCTTCAATCACTGTTGCACCCTCTAGGTGCTCAATGAATTCTCGAATAGCATAGTAAGGCGCAACATGAACATGATCGTCATCTTGATGATCCCAGACTTTGTAACGAAAGACAGTTAGCTTCATTTATTGTTTTCCTCAATTGGGGTCATGATCCGAGCCGATGATTGATATAGCCGTTGACGTAGGCTTTACGAGTCTCAGCCCAGGCTAAAGCCGCTTTGTTGAGCAGATTTTTTAGTTTTTTTTGATTTATAACCCCCAAGAAGCTTTGAAGTTATAAAGGTATTCACGAGTAAGTTCTTCTACTTGCTGATGGCTAATGGGGTTGCGGCTGTTGATGTACTGCTCTAAATCATTACCTTTGGTCTGGTTACCAAAGACTTGATTCAAGAGACTCAATAATTTTGTCATTTAAGGCTCCTTTGGTTAAAAATACTAGGGTTACTACTTAATTAGTATGTGCCTTATTGATGAATATTGCATGACAGCAAAATAACTTTTTGAATTAAAAGATCTTAAGTTCATGACTAAAACAATCATTTGTAGTCATTTGGTCATAAAGCGCTATAAATTAGAATCAACCAGTAAATTTCAATAAAAATGGTATCAATGTGAAGGCATTACAAGAAGCTTTAGAGAAATTAAGACAAACGGGGTCTATTGGACTTGAAGATTTTAAGAATTTAAAGATGAAGGATCTTGAACATTTTATTAAGGAAATCAAACAGTGGTGTCTTTATGGCAACGGCAAAGCTGAGAAGCTGGGCAAGAAACATAAAGAACATTAAGGGCTTGGAGGCGGAAACCTAGAATCGAACTAGGGTGTTGAAATTTGCAATCTCATGCATCACCACTCTGCCATTCCGCCATGAAAAAAAAGCCACCGCTTGGATGGCTTTGCAAGAAAATATCTCGACTCACGTATTTAGGTAAATGATGATGCTGGCAGCCAATATAGCAACGAATGAAAGAATCAGATAAGTGCCTACGCCAGGCGAGGAAAGTAAAATATCTTTATTCATGGCGTGCCCCAACATTTTTTTGGACTTTGGTAGGCTCATAAAAATCCAATAAAGAATTTTTCTTACGTCGCTTTAGATGTCTCATGATCATTCGATCTTTTATGTGGTTATCCGGGTTGAGTTTTCTATTGAAACTTTTGAGCTCATATGGCTCAGTATTGTCTTCAAGTACTTCCATGGCCAATCTCCTCAGTGAATTTGAAAATTCCATTCCAAGGAAACTATCCTTGGAAAATCATTTAACAGCTGTGATGTGAATTTGCAATGACACTTTTGTTACAAAGATCAGGTTTAATTTGGTGCAACGCCATAAAAGAGATAAGTTAATGAGCTTAGTGGGTGAGCAATAATTCATAAGGTGGGAAAACTCAAATTTTTATAATTTTTATGTCTAAAGAATTATTTTAAAAAACAAATTCACAACCAGCCCGACCGTTTAAAGCGCCAATAGAGGAATGAGCACGCTAAGACGATAATGCTAATAGCAATGGGATAACCTAAATCCCACTTTAATTCTGGCATCTGCTCAAAATTCATTCCCCATATACCGGCAAAAGCAGTTGCTACCGCAAATATAGCCGCCCAAGAAGCTAGACGTTTCTGAATATTATTTTGTTCAAGTGCAATAGCAGATAAGCTTACTTGAATGGCTGTACCAATGGCATCTCGAATGCTCTCAATAACTGAATTAATGCGTGTTAAGTGATCTAAGATATCTCGAAAGTACTCGGTGCTGTTCGCACAAATGGGTGGAACTCGACCGCTGGATAATTTACCAACTGCCTCCATTAAAGGAGAGACAGCGTGTTTAACGACCATTACTTTTCTTTTTAGCTCAAAAAGTCTTTCGATATTGGATTTTGTGGATCGTTCATCAAAAAGTGTCTCCTCAATGTTTTCAAGCTCAAGTTCCAGTCTTTCTACAATAGGGAAATAACGATCTACAACTGCATCAATGAGAGCGTACAACACAAAACCTGATCCTTGGCTAAGCAGTTCAGGTTCTTGCTCGCAGCGCTGCCTAACACCCAAAAAACCAACATCTGATCGATTGCGTATGGACAAAACATAGTCAGATGCTGCAAAAATATCCAGCTCTCCAACCGAAATATCGTCGTCATACTTTAATACTTGAATCACAGCAAATAGACTCTTTCCATATTCTTCAATTTTCGGCCTTTGGTGGCCGAGGAGAGCATCTTCAACAGCCAACGGATGAAGGTCAAACTCCTCCTTCATTTTGGCAATTTCATCTACTGTTGGATCAAGTAGTGCGACCCAAACAAAAGAATTTTTATCAGCAATGTGATCACTAATATTTTCAATGTCAATATCAGCAATTTTTTTACCATTTTGGTAGGAGGCGCAATTAATTAGCATATGTAAAGGTAATAAAGGTAAGAACGTTAAGCAATATTAATTCAAGCCTATCCTTTGGATGGAACTTAAAGTGATTCACTAAGGGGACAGGATGAGGCACTCTCTCTTCGTCGTTTCCATACTCAGCAATCAAGAATCATTCAAACTAGTGCTGTCGATATGTAATTTAAATGTAACAAAATGCTAGTATAAAAGTTACTTTTCACCAATATCTTTAATCTCTTTTTTCTTTAAAGTTATGTCCTCCCTTGATATTCGTTCCGCTAAAGAAATTGGTAGGCTCTTAAGACGAGCACGTGAAGAACAAAGCGCCAATCTGAACCACCTATCCAAGAGATGCGGTTTAAGTGTTGCTCAATTAGTTCATATTGAAAGTGGAAACCTGTTTGCGTTAAAGGGGGATCTCAATAAAATGATGATTAATTACAAAATTTATAGTCAGGCATTAAATGTTAATTTAAATGCCTTAGACCAAAATGTGACTCTTGCAACAAGTGATCATGAACTAACGCCTTTAGACGGCTTCATTCCGCAATTTCTAAAAAAAACTGAAAATATTTAAGAGTTCCTTAACACCTTTTTAATTACCAAGTGGAGTAATCGAATGGTTCATATTTTAAAGAAATTACAAGAAGGCGAAGGCATTAGCTTGGATGAATTTAGAGCCCTAAAATACAAAGAACGAGAATTTTTATTTAATGAAATTCAGTATTGGTGTCTTTATGAAAAGTACGATCCAACTACATTTGCTAGCAGAAATACCCTAAATGAATAACATTTAGTAGTTCAAGGATGGACGCTTACTAAGAAATTTTTGGAATGATTAATTATCTTTAAGTCATATGATTAGGTTATTGCCGTTATTCTTACTTATGGTTGTTTCTTTTTCAGTCACTGCGAATGAGATCCAATATGGAGTAAGACCATTTTTTTTGATTGAAGCAATGCCTGAAAGTTCTCTCAAAAATAAATTGCTAAGTTGTAAAAATCAGAAAGCGAAGAAATCTTATTTTTCGATAGCGCATCGTGGTGCTCCCTTACAGTTTCCTGAGCATACCCTGGAGTCCAATGCAGCAGCCTTTGTGATGGGAGCCGGTATTTTTGAATGCGATGTGACATTTACGCGAGATAAGCAATTAGTTTGTCGCCATTCACAAAACGATCTTCACACTACAACAAATATTTTACTTACTGATTTGGCTAAAAATTGCATTAAGCCATTTATACCCGCCACAGATAAAAATCCTGCTAGTGCTGAATGTCGAACATCGGATATTACCTTATCTGAATTTAAGTCATTAAAAGGAAAGATGGATGGATTTAATCGTACTGCAAAAGACCCCCATGAATACACTAAAGGTACGCCAGCATGGCGTACCGATCTGTATCTCAATAGGGGAGGAACTCTCTTAACACATCGCGAGTCAATCGATTTATTCAAAAAATATGGCGGAAAATTTACCCCCGAACTCAAGGCGCCAGTAGTCTCAATGCCTTACATGGGTTTCACGCAAGAGCATTATGCCCAAGCGTTGATTGATGAATATAAACAAGCCGGAATACCCGCTAAAGACGTCTTTCCTCAATCATTTAATCTAAACGACATTCTTTATTGGATAAAAAATGAGCCCGAGTATGGTAAGCAAGCTATATATTTGGATGATCGCTATTTACTAAAAGAATTTAACTCTGCAACACCAAATATATAGCTTGCTTACCA
>DDPL01000034.1:0-29568 GCA_002342175.1 Legionellales bacterium UBA2469
GGCTACTCCATACATAACACCTAAAGTTATTTAAATAAATAACTTATTATATAAAAAAAACACATTAAACAACTTTTATTGTTTCTTAGTCTACCTTACAATCAGGATGTTTTTATTTTAAGGGTTTTTAAATGAAATTAACCGATGAACAACGCCAAGCCGCTGCAATGTATTGGACACAACTCATGATAGGTGAAATAAAGTCTCAATCCTTACAATCAAAAGTGGTTCCATTTATGGCTCATATGGAAATCATCCACCGAAAAAAATATATCCAAGAACTAACGGCAAAACATGAAAATTGGCCCATGGTGTTTATGAATCATCTTTTTCAATTACTATCAAATGCCGATGTATCAACAACTTTAACTTTAAATTTGCACCCTCAAGGCATTTTAAAGCAAGCGCTTCAAATGTCTGAAATTGCTAATTGCGTGTTTCCAATCGCGTATTTAGAGATGCATTTTGATGTACAAGGAAATTTAATCGTTGGTGATCAACGCTATGCTGCTCAACAAATACTTCATCAAGAAGAATTTTTGTTAAGTGAAATGTTTAGAGTCATTCGTTTATAAAAAATACTGTGAATAACCCATTGAGGTTACCGTATTTTTAGCGTGTATAGGATCTGTATCATTTCTACAATTGAGGTTATCCAGATCTTATTCAAAGTGTAAAAGAGGGGTTCTTCACAAGAGGAATTATTTCTAAGTAATTGTTTTAAAATATGAAATATAACTTATATACAGATTTTTTTGGCATAATAGATATAAATAAATAAAATATATATACTTATTTTATTTATAATCAATTACAAAAAATTAAAAATGATTCATATTTAAAGATAATTCTTTATCGGAAAAACATAAACAATATAAAAGATGAGAAGGATTTAAATGGTATTAAGAGAAATGTTATTAAGAGATAATTCATTTGAAAATAGAAAGGGCCAATCAGTGTGTCGCCAATTGACCCAGTGGAATGACACATAGCAAGTCCAACCTCGCAATCAAAATTATTGCATCTGATTGTTTTACTGTCAATCATTTCTATTGATAAAATGAACATTTTTATGAGGTAAAGATAGTGTTTTACTCAAATCAAGTCACAGAAATTCGTCAGTTTTATATTCAATCCTGGAAAAAGTATCAACATCAACAAGCATTATCCCCCTTGGAAAAACAAATCTGTGATGTGATTACGATGCATCCTGAATATCAAAAATGGTTAAATGAATCTTTCTTGGATACGTCGTTCCATCCCGAAGTTCACGGCAGTAACCCGTTTATGCACATGGGATTACATTTAGCTATTATCGAGCAAATACAAACAGATAGACCTCAAGGCATACGTGAAGTCTATCAACAATTATTATCACAATATGTCGATAGGCATTCTTTAGAACATGCATTAATGGACACCTTGTCTCAAGTCTTATGGGAGGCACAAAAAACACAACAAGCGCCGGATGAAAAAAAATATTTACAGCAATGCAAACAATTAATCAAACTGCAACGGTAGATTTTTAAATCTTTTTTCTTGATAATAATGATAATTTAATTTTCAAAGAAAAAATTCTTGATGAAATCAAGGGAATCAAAAACACATTTTGGCTATCAAACCGTTTCAACCCAGGAAAAACAAACCAAGGTGAACGAGGTTTTAGTCGTGTTGCCAATAAGTATGATTTGATGAATGATCTAATGTCACTTGGTATTCATCATTTTTGGAAATGGTTTGCGATTCATACCGCCATGGTTCGGCCCCATCATCAAATTTTAGATTTGGCCGGAGGAAGTGGGGATTTAAGTTTATTGATGGCCAAGAAATTTTATCCTAACATTGAAATCGTTCTTGCGGATATTAATGCGGATATGTTAGCGCAAGGGCGAAATCGTTTATTAGATGCGGGATTTGTAAAAAATATTGAGTTTTCTCAAGTCAATGCCGAATGCCTTCCGTTTGAAGAGCGTATATTTGATATTACTTTTATGGCATTTGGTTTAAGAAATGTGACAAACCAAAATAATGCATTAAAAGAATTATGGCGCATTACCAAACCAGGGGGAAAAATTTGTATTTTGGAATTTTCCAAACCGACATCTGCAAGTTTAAAATACCTCTATGACTGGTATTCTTTTCATGTGATTCCCAAATTGGGGGAGTGGTTTGCACAAGATTCGGCCAGTTATGAATATTTGGTTGAATCGATTCGAATGCATCCTGATCAAGAGACCCTGAAGGAGATGATCTTAAATGCAGGTTTTGATGATTGTAAAGTGATGAACTTAACAGGCGGCATTGTTGCCTTACACATTGCACATAGGTATTAATATTATGTTGAAAAAATTATCCCTACAGGCTTTGCAATTTGCTTTGAATCAAGCATTGGGTTTAGATAAAACCATTACAGAGAAGTTAAAACCACTTCAGGGAAAGATAATTGAAATCGTCATTATGCCCTTACAAGTACATTTTTATATTTGTATTGAAAATGAGCAAATGATATTGTTGGAGCAAACCCTAGAAAAACCCGATACAATTATCCATTCACGACCCTTGGGGTTGATTCGCTTGAGTTTGCTACCTTCATCAAAAGCCCGTTCATTATTTAATGATGAAATTCAAATCTCCGGTGATGTCGAGTTAGGTCGAAAATTAAAAAAGATTTTTGATTCAATACATGTTGATTGGGAAGGTCATTTGGCTTATTTTACAGGCGATGTTGTGGCGCATCATATTGGGAAAATAGTTAGAAAAGGTCGGCATCTTACAAATCAATATGCGGATAGTTTTAAAAAACATACGCATGAATATCTTGTTCAAGAAATGCAATGGGTTCCAGAAAAACAAGAATTGGAGCAATTTTATAAAGATGTCGATGACTTAAGATTGCGAACCGAGCGTTTAGCAGCTCATATCGAATATTTATTGGCACACCATGAAAAACATTAGAGTATTCTTTAGATTTCTGTACATTCAATACGTTTTTTTGAAAAACGGTATAGATGAGATTGTGACGCAACACCAACGGTTAACGATGTTGCGATTTTTAATTTACATGAATCCATTTTTTTGGTTTCGAAAAAAAATGCCGCGAGGCGTTGCCATTCGTGTATCGCTGGAAACATTGGGCCCTATTTTTGTGAAGTTTGGGCAAGCATTATCGACGCGACCAGATATATTGCCCGAAGATATTGTAGGTGAACTTAGCCAGCTTCAAGATAATGTCCCACCGTTTTCAAGTGATTTAGTGGTAAAGATTCTCGAAAAAACCTATCAAAAACCGGTTCATGAGATATTTGATGAGTTTGATATTCAGGCTTTAGCTTCAGCATCAATTGCACAAGTGCATGTTGCTAAATTACGCACAGGCGAAGATGTGGTGGTGAAAATTTTACGCCCCAATATTCAAAAAACCATTGAAGATGATTTACGCTTAATGTTAAAGCTAGCGCAATGGATAAACAAATATATACCACATGGAAAACGATTAAAACCAATTGAAATCGTCAATGAATTTCATCATAACTTAATGGATGAGCTCGATTTTAATCGAGAAGCTGCAAATGCAGCGCAACTAAGACGAAACTTTACTCACTCCCCCTTATTGTATATCCCTGAAGTTTACTGGGACTATATTCATGAAAATATTTTAGTGATTGAGCGAATTGAGGGTATACCTGTTAATGATATTGCACAATTAAACGCTTTTGGCGTCAATTTAAAAAAACTCGCCGAAAGGGGGGTGGAAATATTTTTTACCCAAGTTTTTCGTGATTGTTTTTTTCACGCCGATATGCATCCGGGAAATATATTTGTCTCGAAAAAAAATCCTGAAAACCCACAATACATCTGTATCGATTTTGGGATTATTGGTACGCTAAATGAGTCTGATAAGTATTATTTAGCTGAAAATTTATTGGCATTTTTCAATCGAGATTATCTCAAAGTCGCTAATTTACATATAGCATCTGGATGGATTTCCAAAAAAACAAGACCGGAAGATTTTGCAAGTGCGATTCGAACAGTATGTGAACCCATTTTTGAAAAACCACTAAAGGATATTTCTTTTGGTCTTTTAATTGTAAAACTTTTTCAGGTTGCTCGACGGTTTCATATGGAGGTGCAGCCGCAGTTGGTGTTATTGCAAAAAACATTACTTGCCGTTGAAGGCTTGGGTCGCCAAATTTATCCTGATTTGGATTTATGGCAAACCGCTAAACCCTTTTTAGAGAATTGGGTGCGCGAACAAATTGGGCCGAAAGCATTTTTAAAACACTGCCAAGCAAACATTCCTTTCATTGTCGAAGAATTGCCTTATATGCCAAAATTAATCAAAGAGGTTTTATTATTGACAAAAAATCATTATAATCACGCTTTGAATACGGGTTGTACTGAGAAACGCAAATCAACCATTGGGTATTATTTAAAGAAAACGCTAGCTTTAACAGCTGTTTCTCTAGCTTCAATATGGGGTATTCATCAAATATCACCTGAGATTGATAAGCATTTGATTTATGCTTTTATTGCGGGTATGGTTGCAACATTTGGAATGATTGTACTTATTTCAGAATAAATTAGTGTCGAGGAAGAGCAAGTGATGTTATTGAATAGGACGCCATTCCTAAACGCTTTTCATTTTTTTATATCTTTAATTTTAGGAATGTTGATATGCAAGATATGTCTTCAAAAGCGCGTATAAAATCAATCCTTCGTGGGGCGATTGGTAATTTGATAGAGTGGTATGATTGGTATGTTTATGCAGCGTTCTCGATTTATTTTGCAAAATCATTTTTTCCAAATGGTAATTTAACCGCTCAGTTACTCAATACTTCTGCAATTTTTGCCGTTGGTTTTTTTATGCGTCCTTTGGGGGGATGGCTCATGGGGAACTACGCCGATAGACATGGGCGGCGTAAAGCGTTAATTGCTTCTGTTTTTTTGATGTGTATCGGTTCTTTGGTGATTGCTTTAACGCCAACGTACGCTCAGATTGGTATAATGGCCCCGGTAATGTTGACGTTTGCTCGATTATTACAAGGGATTTCAGTCGGTGGAGAGTATGCTTCTTCCGCAACCTACTTAAGTGAAATGGCCTCTAAAAATAATCGTGGCTTTTATTCTAGCTTTCAGTATGTGACCTTGATTGCGGGCCAACTTTTTGCTTTGTTGGTTTTATTGTGTTTACAACAGTTTTTCTTAACCACAGAGCAATTGGAAACTTGGGGGTGGCGTATTCCATTTTTTATTGGTGCTATTTTGGCACTTATCGCATTGTATTTGCGTTTAGGCATGCAAGAGTCGGCTTCATTTCAAGTCAGCGCTTTAAAAAAGAAAAGTTCTGGTTTAAAAACTTTGGTTCAATATCCAAAGGAAGTGTTAACAGTGGTTGGACTGACCATGGGCGGGACTATTGGATTTTATACCTATAGCACTTATATGCAAAAATATTTAGTGAATAGCGTTGGAATGACCAACCAAGTATCGACAATGATCACGGCTGCTACATTGTTTATGTTTATGTTAATACAACCCATCATTGGAATGCTTTCAGATAAAATTGGTCGTCGACCATTATTGATTTTCTTTGGTTTATTTGGTTCGCTATGTACCGTTCCAATTTTAACAACACTGCATCAGGTCACCAGTTCTATTGCGGCTTTTGTATTGATTATGTTTGCATTGATAATTGTCAGTGGGTACACTGCTATCAATGCCATTGCCAAAGCAGAATTGTTCCCAGCAGAAATTCGAGCACTAGGTGTCGGACTTCCCTATGCGCTAACCGTTTCACTTTTTGGTGGTACGGCGGAATATGTTGCGTTATGGTTTAAAAATATTGGTGTTGAGCATGGTTTTTACTGGTATGTCACCGCATGTATTTTTATGTCATTATTGGTATATATATTTATGCCTGATTCACAACAAAGCTCAAAATTGAATGCAGATGCATAAACAATAGGGAATATCGATTGCATCTTATGGATGCAAGGTTATAATGATGATATTTGTCAATGAATTGGTAAAGGGGGAAGCGCGTGTACTCCAAGGTTAAAATTTTTAGGGTTGCGACATTACTGTTATCTTTAAGTCTAGGGCAAATGGCTTCAGCTGAAATGCCAGAACATCCTATTCTTGAGCCTTTGTTAGATGGTTATTATCCTCCGTATCCTGTTGTAAATGTTAAAGACCCTGCACAAGCAGAGAAAGTAAAGCGTGGAGAGTATTTGGCAAAAGCAGGTGATTGCATTGCTTGCCATACCAACACCAAATTAAAAGTTGGTCAATTTGCTGGTGGTTTACCAATTAAGACACCGTTCGGGACTTTTTATACATCGAATATTACGCCAGATAAAGAAACAGGTATTGGTAATTGGACAGAAGCCCAATTTATCCGAGCATTAAAAGAGGGTCGTAGTGCGGATGGTTCAAATCATTTTCCCGCATTCCCTTTCGTATATTTTTCAAATATCACCAATGAAGATGCAAAAGATTTATATGCGTATTTTATGAGCATTCCAGCAATTCATCATCCGAATCGCCCCCACTCTTTCCCGTTAAATTTACCCGGTGCACGATTCTCATTATGGGGTTGGAAACTCTTATTCTTCTTCCCAAATGAAAAGTATAAGTACGATGAAAAACATTCGAAAGAATGGAATCGTGGTAAGTATTTGGTCGATGGGTTAGGGCATTGCAGTATGTGCCATACCCCATTAAACGTATTGGGCGCACCGAAACAAAGATTCTATTTAACTGGTGGATTTGTGGATGGCTATTGGGCTCCAAACATTACCAAATATGGTTTGACAGGGCACAGCCGTTATGAGATTGCAGATGTATTTGTGAATCATCAGTTATTGAATGGTGCAGGCCCTGTCGCAGGACCTATGGCTGATGTGAATCACAATAGTTTAAGCTATCTCACCAAAGAAGATAGGGTGGCAATAGCCCATTACCTCAAAACAGTCGTGTCCGAAGATCCATTTCAAATGCCTGATTTGGATAAACAAGATCCAGTTAAACGAGGCAAGCAAGTATATGTTAATGTGTGTATGATTTGTCATCAAAATGGTGAGATGTCTGCCCCTCTCATTGGAGACGCCTCTAACTGGTATAGACGACTACAAACCAATGGATTAACAGCATTATATCGCCATGTAATTAATGGGTATAATAATATGCCAATTAAAGGTGCATGTCTGACATGTAATGATGCAGATATTGTTGATGCAGTGGATTATATTTTGACTCAGTCGTTAACGCGAGCTCAGGAAGTTGAGTTGAAAAAAGGAGGAGCAGCGAGCTTTCCGTCACATGGCAAAGACATTTACAAAGAAAATTGCTCGGTTTGCCATGAAGAAGGAAAATTTGCAGCACCCAAGTTAGGTGATAAAAAAGCATGGACTCCAATTATATCCAAGGGAATTGACAAATTAGTCGGCAATATTCGTGAAAGCAAAAGCCATCCTGATAATGGTGGATGTAAATTATGTACCAATGCCGAACTGGTGGATGCTGTCAAATATATGGTCGAGGAATCCAAGACAGAAGGCAATTACTCCTTGTGGTAATCTCTTAAAGCGGTTTATTCATTAAACTGGCCTTAGGGCCAGTTTTTAATATGGGGTGGTTATTTACCCAAATTGCAGGACAAAATGTTTAATTTATGTTACTTTATGGACATTTATAAATTTAGAGGAAAAGCAATGCTTAAAACATTCTCTTTACACAAAGCAGTCATGACATTGTTTTGTATTTTTTCTCTTAATGTTGTTTTTGCTAAAGAATCTAATTGGCAATTAAACATGTTTAAGGGAGTGACGCCTATTAGTCGCGATATTTATCATTTGCATATGATTGCAATGCTGATTTGTACCATTATTGGTGTGGTCGTTTTTGGCATCATGATTTATTCGTTAATTCATCACAGAAAATCCAAAGGGTATAAAGCCGCACATTTTCATGATAACACCCGATTAGAAATTGTTTGGACAATTATTCCATTCTTAATCTTGATTGGTTTAGCATTCCCCGCAACGCGTGTTTTGATTCGATTAGATAACACTGACAATGCAGAAGTGACGATTAAAGTTGTGGGTTCTCAATGGAAATGGGAATACTATTATTTAGATGAAGGTATTCATTTCCATAGCAATTTGGCAACATCCTATCAACAAATTGAAAACAAGGTTCAAAAAGATCCAACATACTTATTAAATGTGGATAAAATTGTGGTTGTTCCTGTTCATAAAAAGATTCGTTTCCTTGTCACAGCAAGTGATGTGATTCACTCATGGTGGGTTCCTAAATTAGGTATTAAACGGGACGCAATTCCTGGGTTTATGCACGAGGCATGGGCACGTATTGAGAAAAAAGGTATTTACAGAGGCCAATGTACGGAGCTATGCGGTATCGGTCATGGATATATGCCTATTGTGGTTAAAGCAGTTTCTGAAGAAGATTACAATAAATGGGTAATAGAAACATTGGAAAAACAAAAGGCTTGGGAACACCAACAAGTTGATTTGTCTGCACAAAAAAACATGAGCCGTGATGCGTTGATGTCCTTGGGTAAAGAAAAATATCGAATGGTTTGTGTTGCTTGTCACAAAGCAGATGGTACAGGTATGCCACCAGTTTATCCAGCGCTGAAGGGCAGTTCTGTTGCAGTTGGTTACCCTATTTCACGACACATCAATTACATATTAAAAGGAGTACCTGGAAGCGGTATGCAAGGATATGAAACCATGTTGTCTAATGAAGAAATTGCGGCAGTTGTAACTTATGAACGAAATGCATGGGAAAACAATACGAATGATATCGTGCAACCCATTGATATTGCCAAACAACGATTGGCCAACCAAAAAGACCCTAGAATTGTTAAGAAATCTAAAGTTGGAGGTTTACAATGAACCCATTTTCACACGCAAGCGATGCACACCATGTTGATCATGGCCCAGAACAAGGGAAAGGTTTTATTGGTTTCGTAAAACGATGGGTTTTTACAACCAATCATAAAGATATCGGAACTTTGTATTTATTGATATCTTTGCTCAACTTTTTCTTAGCAGGTGCGATGGCATTGTTGATTCGATTGGAATTATTTCAGCCGGGCCATCGTTTTCTTGATCCCAATACTTATAATCAAATGACAACAATGCATGGACTTATTATGTTATTTGGTGTGATTATGCCAGCATTTACCGGCATGGCGAACTGGCAAATACCCATGATGATTGGAGCGCCAGATATGGCATTACCCCGATTAAATAATTGGAGCTTCTGGTTGTTGCCATTTGCATTTATGTTGCTGCTTTCAACGATGTTTCAAACGGGTGGTGGCCCAAACTTTGGTTGGACCATGTACGCACCGCTATCGACAAAATATGCACCACCTAGCACAGATTTTATGATTTTTGCAGTACATATGATGGGTATTTCATCAATCATGGGTTCAATTAATATCATTGCAACAGTATTAAATATGCGGGCTCCCGGTATGACCATGATGAAATTACCAATGTTTTGTTGGACATGGTTGGTGACAGCGTTTTTATTAATCGGTATTATGCCGGTTCTTGCAGGGGCTGTTACCATGATGTTGGCAGATAGACATTTTGGAACCAGTTTCTTTGAAGCGGCTGGGGGCGGTGATCCGGTTTTATTCCAACATATTTTTTGGTTCTTTGGACATCCAGAGGTATATGTACTTGTTCTTCCTGCATTTGGCGTAATATCTGAAGTCATTCCAACATTCAGCCGTAAGCCTTTATTTGGTTATAACTTTATGGTCTATGCGACCCTTTGTATTGCACTTTTATCCTTTATTGTGTGGGCGCACCATATGTTTACCACGGGTATTCCATTGGGTGCCGAACTATTTTTTATGTATTCAACCATGCTAATATCGGTCCCAACGGGCATTAAAGTATTTAACTGGGTTAGCACCATGTTTCGTGGCGCGATGTCTTTTGAAACACCGATGTTGTTTGCAGTTGCATTCGTTTTTATGTTTACATTTGGTGGGTTTACAGGGCTAATGTTATCTTTGGTACCTGCAGATTATCAATACCAGGATACTTACTTTGTTGTTGCTCATTTCCATTATGTATTGGTGCCAGGAGTTGTTTTCTCGTTGTTTGCTGGCTCATATTATTGGTTGCCGAAATGGACGGGACACATGTACGATGAGCGTTTGGGTAAATGGCATTTCTGGTTATCAACCATTTCAGTAAATATTCTATTTATGCCAATGCATTTCTTAGGATTAGCTGGTATGCCACGTCGAATTCCGGACTATGCATTGCAATTTACCAATTTCAACGTGATTGTTAGCATTGGTGCATTTATATTTGGTATTAGTCAGCTCCTTTTTGCTTGGAATGTGATGAAGACCATTCGAGGTGGTCATAAAGCAGGTGATAAGCCTTGGGATGGCGCGCATGGTTTAGAGTGGACATTAACTTCACCACCGCCGTACCACTCTTTTACCGAACCGCCGGTAATTCATTAAATAATTAAATGGTGTTGTATGAAAACCAAACATTCTCGATTAGTTATCATGCTGATATTTGCGGTTATAGGAATGTTTGGTTTTGGTTTTGCTCTAGTTCCTATTTATAATTCTTTATGCAAAACATTAGGAATAAATGGAAAAGTTGATTTAACAAAAAGAGCGTCTACCCGCGGATTAAAGCTTGATCAAGAGCGTATGATAACGGTAGAGTTTGTCGCAACACAAAATAGTACCGTGCCATGGAATTTTTATCCCACCGTTAAAAAGGTAAAAATTCATCCCGGGGAAATGTATCGTTTATCATTTTATGCTGAAAATAAAACGGACCATAAGATGATTGTACAGGCGATTCCGAGTATTACACCTGGTATTGCTGCTAAATATTTGAAAAAAACAGAATGTTTTTGTTTTGCACAACAAACACTGAATGGACATGAGGCAATGTATATGCCGTTGTTGTTTCATGTTGATGCGGATTTGCCAAAGAATGTAAATACCATTACATTGGCATATACATTATTTGATATCACAGATCGCCTGTAGTTTATGAGGAGAATAAGATGGGTGCTCATGGTTCTTACTATGTTCCAAAACCAAGTCATTGGCCATTGGTTGCAACAATTGGCTTGTTAATTTTTTTAGTGGGCGCAGCATCTTGGATGCACCATGATTGGTATGGACCATATGTTTTCGCTTTTGGGTTTGGTATTTTGGTTTATATGCTCTTTGGGTGGTTTGGTGAAGTTATTTATGAAAACAATAAAGGGAAATATGATCATCAGGTCGATCAGTCTTTTCGATGGGGAATGACGTGGTTTATTTTCTCTGAGGTCTGTTTTTTTGGTGCATTTTTTGGTGCATTGTTTTACTCAAGATTTTGGACCGTACCCTTACTTGCAGGTGATTACCATCCCGTAACCCATATTACCCTGTGGCCACACTTTCAAAATGCCTGGCCATTGCTTAAAAATCCTGATAATACTGAATTTATGGGTGCTTTTGAGTCAATGGGTGCTGCAGGTATCGCATTAATTAATACAATTTTGTTAATGACTTCTTCTGTCACATTAACCTGGGCACACTGGGCGTTGAAATTTCATAAACGTAAACAAATGATTCTTGGCACAGCAATAACGATTGGTTTGGCCGCGCTATTTTTATTGTGCCAGGCCACTGAGTATCATGAAGCTTATTCAGAAATGAATTTAACTTTAAGCTCAGGTATTTATGGAACGACTTTTTTCATGCTTACGGGTTTCCATGGTCTTCACGTAACTATTGGAACAACCGTTCTGATAGTCGTTCTATACCGATTGATTCGTGGGGACTTTACTGCAGAAAGACACTTTGGTTTTGAAGCGGCTGCCTGGTACTGGCATTTTGTTGATGTTGTCTGGGTCTTTTTGTATGTTTTTGTGTATTGGTTATAGGTATAAATTTGAATAATGAGGGTAGCCTAAGCTACCCTTTTTTTTGGATTATGAATTCTGGGGTAACACCCTAATTTTTAATTAAATCCTAAAGAGTTTAGAAGGAATTCCTTCTCATCTTTTTTATTTATCTTAGTTCTGGCCTTTAAATTTTTGTTATAATCTTTTGATACCAAATCATGATCTGCTAATAATAATATTGGCGTTGAAAGTACAACGGCCGTCATCACCATTAAGCCAATGGCGTGTCTCATAAATTCTAAAATCCCCCAGGCAATGAGCTTAAGACTATCGATAAAGCACTGAGCATTACTTATATCTTTGCGATTTTTCATAGTGTCAATCATATTTGACGTGACATCCATGAGTAACTTTCTGGCAACGAGAGGGAATATCAGATAGTCCATGCCTCCTTTAAAGGTTTTTTGAGCCGTTCCCCATGCATCGGGGTTAAATTTTTTGTTTAAGAAGGCGTAATCAACAATATCGAGTAGTTCTGGTTCATAATGAATGCCCATGATTCTATCCCAATGATTGGAGTAGTAATCGAGTAATGTTTTAGCTGGAGAAGAGTTCAAAAAATTTTTAAAGGTTGTATCTTCTTTTTCACCTTTAAAAAACATATAGTTAATCTGTCTGACGCCTGATCTTTTAGATTTCATATCCATGGCACGGTGCCAGGGTGAATCATGGTGTTGGTGTTTATTTTTACCTGCCATATTTGTCTCCAAAAAAACTATATGTTCAAACTATAACACAATATCACCAGTATTGTATATAATTTAATCAATATTTTTAGGTGTTTTCTGTTTGTGCATATTGAAGCTCAAAACCTGCACGTTGAGCATCATCATAAAACATTTTGACGGTTTCAAGAGAGTATTCATTTAAGTCTCTGTTAATAAGATATAATTTTTTTAAAATATCGTCTGTTACGGTGATGATGTGACACCCCATTTGTGCCGCCTGAAAAATATTTAAAAGCTCTCGTGGACTTGCCCAAATCAGTTCGAGCTGGGGGTAGGGGTGCATAATTTGAAGGGCATTTTTCATGATAGGGTATGGATCTCGCCCAGTATCTGCAATTCGGCCAGCAAATACTGATATATAAGATGATGGTCCCTCTTTGAGTGCGCGAACGCTATCCTCAATTTGCTTTAAAGTCATGATGGCGGTGATATTTTGTTGAATTCCATCATGAGCGAGTTTTTTTATCAGAGGAATGGAAGAATACCCTTGGGTATTGGTAATTGGAATTTTGGTATAAACATTGGCACCCCAACTTGAAATAATGCGCGCTTGCTCATACATTTCATCAAAGTCATCTGCAATAATTTCAAAAGATATGGGATATTGTGGGAGCTGTTTAACCATCTCTTTTGCAAAACACTCGTAATCCTCAACCCCAGCTTTGCGCATTAATGTTGGATTGGTGGTAAAGCCTTTGATAAACGGATTTTTTTTCATCTCCAGCATAGTTTCTTTATTCGCGCCATCAGCATATATTTTAATCTTTAAATTATTCACGATTGAGCTCCATTAATAATCCAGTTTGCAGCATCCTGTAATGTAGTTGTCGTCAAATTGGGGGCAATTGAAGATGATTGTTCATTGTAATAATTTTGTATCAAAATGGTTTTGCATCGCGCTTGGTATCCCGCTTCGATATCTTTCCACCTATCACCAATCATGTAACTTTGTGAACAGTCAATGTGATATTTTTTAGCCGCCTCAAAAATCAATCCGGGCTTGGGTTTTCTACAGCTGCACCCATCTTTATCATCGTGTAAGCATACCAATATGTCATCTAATCTGAGTTTTTTGATGAGAAATTGATGGATTTCTAAAACACATTCTTTGCTGGTTTTTTGTCGAGCAACGTCGGGTTGATTGGTGATGCCAATTAAATAGAAACCAGCCGCTTTTAAACGTACCAGGGCATCGGGAACATCTTTGGGGATCACAAGGTCTTGTAAGGATGAAGGGGGAAAGGGTTTACCATCAATGACAATTGACTGATTTAAAACGCCATCCCTATCTAAAAATATAGATTTATTTATCATACGCAAACCGATTCCCATTTGGTCTGTGTCAATTTAAGTTGAGGGTGCGATACCAAAAGATGCCATATAATCCCTTGAAATGCTTCGGCATGGGGCGTGATATTTTCTGCATTGATGGTTGGGATAAGAATGCATGCATCAGCAACTGTTTTGGTAAATCCACCATCTCGACCGACAATGCCAATAATGGTTGCATTTTGTTGCTTGGCATATTTTAAAGCGGCAATTAAATTGGGACTGATGTTATTTGCAAGGTTTCCGCCACCGACGGATAAGACAAGTATGCAATCTTTTTCGTTTAATTTACTGGTTTCTAACCATTTGACAAATACACTTTCCCAGCCTTCGTCATTTGTTCGAGCGGTGAGTTCTGAGACATTATCCGTTGGCGCATAAGCTTCTAAGCCCACAATTTTTCGAAAATCATTCACAGCATGCGAGGCATTGGCAGCACTTCCACCAACGCCAAGAATAAATAATCGCCCTTGTTGATGTTTGGTATTTTTGAGAATGTTGATGGCCAGTTCAATTTCTTGAACATTCAATTTTTCAATAATCTGTATACTTTCATTTAAAAATTTTTGAATAAAATCCATTTGATGATTTCCCTTATGTCATGTCAGATGTTCACCTTTAAATACAAAAAATTTCATCATTGAAAACGAAATTGTTGATGTGATAAAGGGTGATATGATGTAAATAAAACGGGGACTTTGGTGTAAAGTTTCAACAATAAAATGCGTTAAAAACATCACTGCTATATAGTTTACGCCGAGCATGATGAGATAGCGAATAATATATAAACTGGATTGCGTATGATGCATTTCAAAGGTAAATCGTTTATTTAAAAAGAAATGCAATAGAACGGAGAAAACATAAGCGACTGAAACAGCGATTCGATAGTCGATGTTCAATAATGAATAACATGTTTCAAAACTAAGATAGTTAAAGATTAAGATTAAAATTCCAATCGATCCAAATCGAAAAATTTGTAGTAGGGTTAAACGATATTGATGGTACAATTTCAATTGTTATCTCACAAGTTGAGGTAAAGGAAAATCAGTTAAAAACTTTTGTGTTCTATGCAAACCCTCCGGCGTTCCTATTTCATAAAAAGGCGTATGCGTATCAATCCCTGATAATTGTTGATGAATCGATAAATCAAAAAAAATATCAGCCAAATCTAAAAAAGTATGGGGTGGTAAATCCATAAAAATGTCTTTGGAGATAATGGACAAACCGTAGTCGATATAATGCATATCGTCAGTAGGATTTTTTTTATTATACTCAATAAGATTCGATGATTTCAAACGAACATTACTTTTATCACCTTGATTTTTATTTTTATAAATGGTCATCAGTGCAGGATATTGGTTTGCCAAAAAAGTATTTTGAATATTTTTAAATTGAATGGGTAGGAAAGAATCGCCATATAAAATAAAAAAATGTTCATCCAACAAATCGAGTGCCTTGATGATTGCCCCTCCGGTTCCCAAATAATTATCGCCATCATATGAATAAGTGATGTTGAGTCCGTATTGGGCCCCGCATGCGACATGATTTTCAATCATTTTTCCTAGGTATCCTAAGCATAGCACTACTTTTTCAATACCTTGATGTTTAAGATAATGCAATTGGTAATCAATAAAAGGTATACCATTGATGGGGACCATGGCTTTGGGAGTGGAATTGGTAATAGGGCGTAAACGTGTAGAAAGTCCACCCGCAAGAATTGCAATTGGAAACATCATGAGGTCAACACCACTTTGGTGCCTTCATAGTCAAATCGAAAGCGAACCTCCTCTAAGCCAGCATTCATCATGGTCTTGCGTAATTGATTTCTATCATTTGCCATGAACATTAAAAATCCACCACCACCGGCGCCAACTAATTTTCCGCCTACCGCACCATTTCTCAGGGCCAGATCATACCATTCATCAATGTTTGGTTGACTCATCCCTTGGGAGCGTTGTTTTTTAAATGTCCAATGCTCATGCATTAACTCTCCAAATAAAAGTGTTTGCCCGGATATTAATGCTTCCTTGCTGCGAAGACCGAGCTCTTTTATATAGTTTAAATTATCACACATGTTTTTTTCATGTTGTTGTGAGCGAATATGTTGGTCATTTAAAATCGTACTTGCACTGCGAGCATATCCTGTAAAAAACAACAAAAGATTATCTTCAAGATCATATAAAGTATCCATCGATAGATTTAACGCTTGTATATTGACAGATTCGTCTGAATTAAACTCGAAACAGTTGACGCCTCCAATTGCAGCAATATATTGATCTTGTTTACCTATTGGTTCGCCAAGTCGGTCAATTTCGATATGACACGCCATTTTAGCAATTTGTTCTTGGTTAAGTGGGATGCGTTGATAGGTAAAAAGTGCTTTTAGAAGAGCGGTGGTGAAGCTCCCTGAGGAACCTAAACCAGTCCCCGCAGGAATATCAGCGAGAGTTGTAATTTCAATTTTAGGCGTTTTAAATGACATCATTTCTAAAGCTTCACGAATAATTGGGTGTTTAACATCTGTGATATTCATTACCGACTCTATATCGGAATACTTCAAATAGATGCCCTCAGCAAATGGCTTTGTAACTGTGACATAGACATATTTATCAATTGCTGCGGAAATGCAAAATCCACCATAGGCTTGATAGTAGGAGGGCAAATCCGTGCCTCCACCTCCTAGAGTAATTCGCAAGGGGCTGCGAGCGATAATCATGGATGCTATCCTTTGCTGACAAAACTATCTATCAATACTACCGTTAATCGATTTAAATATCTACTTGATACAATGGAAAAGCCCCACAAGAAATAGATCTTTTTTTGACAAACTGTAAAATTATGCCATACTTACAACGACGGTATTTTTTGCACTGCTTACGTGATTTGTTTGGTTGTTGGATTTTGTAGAAACGGTGTGCATGCTTTGAAATCCTTGAAGATTTTTTAAGAAGCCTAATGTTTTTACACGGAACGACACTTTATTCTGACCAGTGGGATGCAAGGTGCCGTCTTTTTTTATCCTGGTGTCATTTCCCACGTTTGATTTGCAGGTGTGTTATTGGGCATCGGTAGATTGGGTTGTGTTTGAGGTAGATTCTTTTTTAATGTGTATGTCTGCAGTAAATTCACAACTTTATTAACATGTGGTGTGTTGCGAGTAATATCAATAATCAATTTTGATTGGTCATCCATCACATCCCCCATTATATAAACCACTTGATTATGGCTCACTACTTTAAAAGGGTTGGGATCGATATCTGCATTTCCCATGATTTTGCTACGAATTTGCGTAGTTATCCAATTGTCTAACCATTCATTACGTTGAGTGGGGTTGGGGTTAATATCAATATAATTATAAAGACTGCGGTATTGATCATTTTCTTTAGCAAGTGTGTCAGCTTTATTTTTTTCAATTTGTGATGGAACCGTTCCTAATAATAAAATATCCCCATGAAAAACTGCAATATCAAAGCAAGTTTTACTCGGACAATAGAGGGACGGTTCCATTTGAATAGCGTGTCCAACTTGGGCTGCAATGGCCAAGTCCGTACTTTTTTTATAAATATGATGTCTATCATAAATGATATTTGCACCTGTAAAAAAATTACCGATGCACGCTGTGAGTGTTAGGCACATGATGCCTAATAATAGAATACGATTTTTCAATTTTATTTATCCATCTACATATTGAAAAACTTTAACAACTTTATACACGCCAGGGATATCTCGAGCCACATTTACGGCTAAATCACCTTGAGCATGCGTAACATCTCCCATCAAATAGACGATGCCATTTTCGGTGATAATATGAATCGCGCCGGATTCTAAATCTTTCTTTGCGAGCATGTGTGTTTTGACATTACTTGTTATCCCCGAATCTTGTGTGCGTTGCCACATACTTGATGGTTGTCCAATGGTAATTTCATTATAAATTCGACGAACATTGGGTGCATTTCTAGCAAATTTTTCGGCAAGAGCGCGTTGAGATGCATAAGGTGCCTCCCCGGTTAGCAGGACGGCTTGTTTAAAACTTGTGACATTGATGTGAGCATTTGAGAGTTCAGGTGTACGCACCAAAGCTTTATGCACTACATGGAAAATGCGACCATCTTTTTCAAGCGTTCGAACACTCCTATCATCATAAATGATATAGCCACTGGCAGCACCGGCTAAAACCACCGCAGCACATCCTGCTTGAAGGGTTGCCAGAAGAAAAAGGCCAATAGATTTAATTTTATTCACGATGTGGCTCCAAATAGTGCTTGATCAATTAAATCGCAAAAACAGTGAAGAATGAATAAATGCATTTCTCGAATACGGGCTGGATGGTGAAGACTGACCCGAATTTCTAAATCTTCCGGACCGAGATGGTTGCTTAGAATGCCACCATTTCTTCCACTTAGCACCAAAATATCCATTTCTCTTTCTTTTGCAGCATGTACAGCATTGATAAGGCTATTCGAGTCTCCGGTTGTCGTCAAGATCAATAGCAAATCTTTTTCAGTTCCTAACGCTTGGATTTGGCGAGCAAAAATCTGAGCATTATCGTCATTAAATGTCAGATCTTGTGCGAGCACAATTGCGGGTAGTGCAGGCCGCTCAACGGTGTATTCGTGAATAAGTGCCGTCGAAAAATGCAAGGCATTGGCTGCGGATGCACCTATACCACAGACCAATAACTTCCCATCTTGAAGCAAACAATGCACAATTTTTTGTGCGCCACTATCAATCATCGTCGGTAAGTCATCTGCAATACTCATTTGAGATTCCAGATTATTGGCCAAAAGTGTGCGGATGTAATCTTCAGTTGGATTATGCATCGATTTGCTCTTGAGAGGTTTGCATCAAGTGCTGCAAAATCGTTTCTAACCCTTCGGCGTTTTTATAGTTGATTATCAGTTTACCACTGTTTTTACCCCCCCCCTTAATTTCAAATGTTGCCGGCCACTTTTGTTTGAGTTGAAAAACAATATCTGAGTGTATTTGAGGCGCCTGAGGTTGATTATGCGTTTTATTGACGGGCTTTTGATTTAAAGCTTGTAACCATTTTTCAGTGGTTCTTACCGACCATTGTTGTTGATGAATTTTTTCAGCGACTTCAATTTGGGTATTGGTATCTAATCCAACCAAGCATCTTGCGTGACCTACACTAATATGTCCATGAGCAAGTAAGGATTGTACTTCAGGTTCCAATTGTAACAGGCGCAATTGATTTGAGATGTGGCCACGTGAGTGTCCGAGAATTTCAGCAATTTGTTGATGGGTTAATGAGAATTCATCTACAAGTCGTTGGAGTGCTAGGGCTTCTTCAATGGCATTGAGATTCTGACGTTGTAAGTTTTCAATCAATGCCAAAGCCAATGCGGTTTCATCAGAAACATGTTGTATAATGACTGGAACTTCTGTTTTTTCAATCAGTTGGCAAGCGCGCCAACGTCGCTCACCTGCGATAATTTCATATTTGTCACCCTTGGGGCGAACGGTTAGCGGTTGGATTAATCCTTGCTTTTGAATGGATTGTGCCAATTCTTGAAGTTGAGCTTCATCAAAATGTTGCCGAGGTTGATATTGTCCTGCCTCAAGCTCATGGATTGGGACCATGGTAATGCTCATTTCGGAAGATTTGTCTGAAAGATTGGGTTGCCAATCGCCTAAAAGAGCGGCAAGCCCTTTGCCAAGAGGTGCTGGTTTTGGGGTCATGCGAAAGCTCCTTCTCTAGATAAAATTTCTTCAGCTAAAACCATATAGGCTTTTGAGCCTGCCGATGTTTTAGCATACATCATAACAGGTAGTCCGTGGCTTGGTGCTTCAGCTAATTTAATATTTTTGGGAATGCTGACTTGAAAAACTTTTTGTTTAAAATGTTCGTGAAGTTGTTTGGAGACTTCGGTCGCCAAACGATTTCTTGCATCATACATGGTTCGTAGAATGCCCAAAAGTTGCAATTTTGGATTGAGGTGTTGCTGAACTTGTTTCATGGTATTGATAAGCGATGCTAATCCTTCTAATGCAAAATACTCACATTGCATAGGGATAATGAGTCGTTGGGCAGAGACAAGTGCGTTCAGGGTTAAAGTATTTAAGGCTGGGGGACAGTCTAAAATAATATAATCATAATGTTGCTCTATTTTCTCAAGGGCTTGTTTTAGCAAGACATGATTGCCTTGATTGTGTTGCACTAAGAAGACTTCAGCCGCTGTTAATTCATCATTGGTTGGAATGACATCAATGCCGTGGGGTGTTTGCAAAATCGCATCTTGAATGTTGCAATGAGATGTTAAAATATGTTGAATGCCAAATTCAATTTGATTTTTATCAATACCACAACCTGTGGAGGAGTTGCCTTGAGGATCACAATCGATGAGCAAGACTTTCTTTTTTAATCGCACGAATGCGGCGGCGAGATTGATGGCGGTAGTTGTTTTCCCTACACCGCCTTTTTGATTGGTGATGGCAATTGTTTGTACCATTTTTATTCCTTATTGTTGATGACGATACAACAACGAGCTACATTTTGGCCAGGAATGGTATATGGAAAAATTTCAAAAGGATAGGGTATTCCCTCGAGTTCTTGATGCGGAACCTGTCCTTTCATCGCACACCATTGACCGTCATGCGCACAAAGATGCTTACTTAACGACATCAATTGTGCAACATCACTAAATGCCCGTGATGTAATAGTATCAAACGTCATGGGTGGTTGATACTCTTCTACACGTCCTTGCCAAATATTTATATTGTTGAGTTGTAATTCATGTTTCACTGTTTGTAAAAACATAACGCGTTTTCGGTTGCTTTCGATTAGCGTAAGTTTTAATTCAGGGCAGCATATGGCAACTGGGATGCCTGGGAATCCTGCACCAGTTCCAATATCTGCAATTTGAGGCCCTTTAAGATATGGGATAATTGAAATGCAATCATAGATATGTAAAGGGATCATATCTTTAGGATCACGAATCGCTGTTAAATTATAGGTTTTATTCCAATGCAATAACAGTTGCAGAAATTTTTCAAATTGAGGCGCTTTATCTTGATAGAGCGCCGGTAATTGTTGTTTGATTAATTGCAGCATGTCTTTAAATCTGGGCGGTTAATTTATTTTTCTTTAAGTGTACCAAAAGTAAGGATAAAGCAGCAGGGGTTACGCCAGAAATTCTTCCTGCCTGAGCAATATTTTTGGGTTGAATGTGATTGAGCTTTTGAATAACTTCAGATGACAAACCCTTGACACGCTGGTAATCANNATGGTAAGCTTTGATTTTCTAATTTTTGCATGCGGGCGATATCTTCTTGTTGGCGTTTGATATAGCCTTCATATTTATATGAAATCTCCAATTGCTCGGCGATATCTTTGGATACAATCGGTAAATCTAAATGGTTTAGCGATTGTAAATGAGCATATTGGATTTCTGGTCTTTTGAGTAAGTCACTGGCACGACAGTCGTGAGAGAGGGGGGCGCTCAGCACGTCTTCGAGTTCACTTGAATGTTGCATTCGAACCCAAGATTGTTGCATGGTTTTTTGAATGCTTTCAATTTGTGCTTTTTTAGTTGAAAATTTTTGCCACCGTTTTTGTAGTACGACACCTAATTCATGGCCCTTTGGGGTTAAGCGTAAATCGGCATTGTCTTCTCGCAATAATAAGCGGTGTTCTGCTCGAGAAGTAAACATGCGATAGGGTTCTTTTGTACCGCGGGTGACTAAATCATCGACTAAAACGCCCATATAAGCCTCATCGCGGCGTGGAGACCATAGAGATGTTCCTGCAGCAAAACGCGCGGCATTTAAACCCGCAAGTAATCCTTGTGCTGCCGCTTCCTCATAGCCTGTGGTCCCATTGATTTGACCTGCAAAAAATAAGTTTTCGATAGGCTTGGTTTGCAAGTAATGGTTCAAACCTCTAGGATCGAAATAATCATATTCTATGGCATAGCCCGGACGTGTGATGTGGGCATTTTCAAACCCTTTTAGCGTACGAACAAATTCTACCTGTACGTAGAAGGGAAGGCTTGTTGAAATCCCGTTTGGATAAATTTCATGTGTGTGAAGACCTTCGGGTTCCACAAAAATTTGATGATGTTCTTTTTCAGCAAAGCGAACAATTTTATCTTCAATCGAAGGACAATAACGTGGCCCAACGCCTTCAATAACGCCAGCATACATCGGTGACTCATGAAGATGTGCACGAATAATTTCATGGGTTTTGGGGGTGGTTGATGTGATATAGCAAGGAATTTGCTCTGGGTGTTGAGACACATCACCCAGAAAAGAAAATACAGGTGTAGGTGTATCGCCAGGTTGTGCCTCCATCAAGCTAAAATCAAGGCTTCGGGCATCTATTCTTGGCGGGGTTCCAGTTTTTAAACCTGGGGTTTTTGGTCATGGCGGCCATCTATGGTTTGGCGGCGGTTCCCCTAGGGGTGGATTTTTCAGGGATGAAGACAGGGGAAAGCCTCACAGAGGCCGATTGGGGNNAACGCCCAACGGGTAAATCCAGGGCACGTAATTTTTGTGCTAATCCTCTTGCAGGTGGGCAACCTGCTCTTCCGCCAGCATAATTTTGCAATCCCACATGAATTTTACCATCGAGAAATGTTCCCGCTGTTAAAACCACACTTTTCGCATAAAAATGTAGTCCCAATTGGGTGATAACGCTTTTGACTATGTCATTTTCAATAATCATGTCTTCGACAGATTGTTGAAAAATGGTGAGATTTTCTTGGTTTTCGAGGGCATTACGCACGAATTGTCGATAAAGTTGTCTATCGGCTTGAGCTCGAGTAGCTTGAACGGCCGGACCTTTTGTGGCATTTAATATACGAAATTGAATTCCAGCATGATCGATGGCTTTGGCCATTAAACCATCCAATGCATCGATTTCTTTGACCAAGTGTCCTTTACCAATGCCACCAATTGCAGGATTGCAAGACATTTGTCCCAAAGTATCGATATTGTGCGTCAATAACAAGGTTTTTGCACCCGTACGAGCAGCGGCAAGAGCAGCTTCAGTTCCAGCATGTCCACCACCGATGACGATCACATCAAAGGTTTGATTTAGGTTCATTTTTGTACATAATTGAAAAACATGACGCAATTATACCTTAACTTTAAAAAAAACACGAGTTATAATCCTATGTATGCAGTGTTTTTAAGCATGCATTTTTTTATGCATATTTTTTTTAAACGCTGGTTTGAGTGGGGTGCTTAAATGTTGAGGAATGAAAAGCAATCGATATTTAGAACTCGCGCTAGATTTGTAGATCTCCTTTTTTAGATGAATGGTTGTGTTTGGAGCATATGTATCACCATTTAATTTTACAGCATGTGTCGATTGAATTTTATAGATACCCGCATAATGAATATTCACCAGTTGTTGGCCTCTGGGCACTTCCGGAGCATATAGGAAAATACTTCCCCAAAAGTGTTTATATTGGGTTTTCAAGAAACGGTGAAATTTGGGAGATAATGCATGAAATGAGTTATTATCGATGTAGATTTTGGGCGGGGCTTTTTGTACATCCTTAATCATTTTTTCAATGGACGTTGGCGCATAGTAAAGTGAACTTAATTGCATGAGTGGTCGAAGTTTTTTATCCGGATGATTAATGTATCCAAGCTGTGGAGCGTCAAGATGTTTTAAGCCTGTAATGTGTTGTTTTTTGTTAATTAATAAGATGTTTCCAGCCATGTAATCATCATTTGGTCCTAATAAATCCTGAGCCATTTGGATGTTGTATGTTTGATAGGGTTCATCTGTTAGGCGAGGATAAAGATACGCTAAATTGATCATAAATAATAAAAAGAAAGGTGAAAAGTTTAGCCAAGTGCAAGTTGAAGGATTTTGAATTTCTAAGCTTGTTAGTGTTTTCGGCAATAAAACTAAAAGTGCAGGAACCAAAGCAAGGTATAAATAAAAAAAAGGTTGTTTACACATGATAACGATTAAAAAAATGGAGCATGTGTAAGTGATTTCAAAAATGGGCCTTTGTTTTGAAAAAAAATATAAATAGATCAAAGCAAGAATTGTTAAAATGAACCAAATATGGTTAGCGAGAAGCCCCATCTTTCTGAGAACAATCATCTTTTGATAGTATGTTACACCATTAAGTATATAGGGCTCGACAAATAGGCTTTTTAAAACCACATCGATATGTGATTGGTGAGCCCAAAAAGCAATGTAGGCGGATAAAACGGATAAAAATCCAACATTGAATCGTAAAATATTTTTTAAAAATATCCAGTTGCGATATTGTAATATCCATTGTATGCCTAATGCAAATTGAGTCGCGGCTAAAAACCAAATGGCTTTTTGACAAATGCAAAATCCAATGCCCAAACAAATGCCTGCCCCCAAAAAGCGTTTCTCGTAAATAAGTAAAACACTGCAAGATGCAAAAAGAAAGGCAAGAAAGTCAACACGTATCTGTGTTGAACTGTAAAGAAACATGGGGCTGGGTATAATGATGAGCAATGTGAATAAAATGGCTTTAGAAGTATAAAATTTTTTCATCCATAGGGATATACCCAAAAGTCCTAGAATGTTTAAGCAGGTAATCCATAACTTCATATGAATAAAAGGAACGATCCCTTGCAAATGGGGAGACAATAAAAGACCTGGAAGAAAAAAGTAATAACCGAGAACACTTTTATAGGGAGGGAAATCACGATATGGCATGCCTTTGAGATATTCCATATTGTGATAGGTAAGCCAAAAATCATCATTGCATAAGGCTTTATGGTGGATACTCAGCCATTCAAGGATAAAATACAAAAGTAAGATCCCGAGCAATTGAAAATAAAAATGGGATTGAATTTTTTTATTTGGCATCAATTAACTTTCCTAAGCTTGCAGAAAGCGTAATTTAAAAATTCTTTTGAAAGTCCACCATACTGTATCAAAAGGTTGCATTTTGCTTTGTCCAATTCGTTCTTGGTAGGGGATAGAAATGGTATGCAGTTTAAAGTGATGCAACATGGGTTTAATTAAAAGCTCAACCGGTAGTGCGGCTCCTTTTTCGTGAAAATCCATCGCATCAATCATGGTTTTACGATAGGCACGCATGCCACTATGTAAATCTTGAAAATGTTTTTGAAAAAGAAGCGAAGCTAGAAGAGCAAAAAAACGATTTGCAAGATAATTGGGCCAAGGCATGGCATGAGGTTTTGTTTTTAAACGTGATGCATCGACCAAGTCATACTGCCCATCAATCACAAGCTTTGCCAGTTCCGGAATCATCTCGGCAGGATAAGTATTATCGCAATCCATGGTGATGATAACTTCTCTTGAACATTCTCGGAGTAATTTCATCATCGCAGGCCCATAGCCAATTGGCGGATATTGTCTAATCACGCGCGCGCCTAGTTCTGTGGCAATCTCAGGGGTTTTATCACGACTTGAATCGACAATCACAATTTCTGCTTCAGGTGCTGCTTTCCGTATAGATTCAATGACGACCTGAATCGAGTCTTCTTCGTTCATGCTTAATAAACCAACACTGATTTTAGAATCTGTCATTTGAAATCCTTTTTATTTTTATAATAATTCTTTTGAACGGACGTTGTGTAGCGCTCGGTTTAAATAAAGTGTTTTAAAGTCGGCATGGGATTCATTTTGAAGAAACATGGCCATTTTAAGGGCTCTATCAACCACCATATCGACATTTAAATATTCAAAATTACCAAATCGGCCCAATAGATGAATGCCTTGAGCAGCAAACCATTGTCGAACGAGTTGGGCATGGTGTTCATAGCCGGTGGTGTAAACGACATAGGCTTCTTTTTTGCGGTCAATTCTTTGGAGACAAATCTGATGGTTGTCAGGGAGCAAACCCCGTTGTTGAAGGCCGGTTCGAATATGGTCTAAAATTTCTGCATCGGGGATATTCCAGATATCAGAATCTTTTTTGCAGGTGATTTCTGCTTGTAAACTCCACGTCCCTTTGGGGCCATTATGCGGTGAAAAAGTACAGGGGTAGCTGATTCGATTCACCAAAAATTCTTTTTCTGGAAAATACACTGCCGTCATTTGCTGAATATCTTCTCCCTGAATTCCAAATGAGCCAATGATAATGGGATTGACCATAAGTTTATCAATACTGTCCACAATATCATTTGGAATATCCATGTTCAGGCAATTGACGATGTGGTGGATGGGCATGGTAGATACCAATTGTTGATAGTGCCGTGTTTGGTTAGTATGGTCTGAAACGGAAATATAACCATGTGGATGCTTCTCAATTTTGGAGACATTAAAATTATAAAAAATAGGACATTGGCCTTTCCAATTTTCAAAAATCGCTTGGTAACCTCCTGTTTGGGGATAATGATAATATAATTGATGCAAGTAGCCTTCGGTGGAATAGCCAAGTGACGATTTGAGTATATCGATAGGATCAGGTTTTGGAATGCGTTCAGCAAGGTCCATGGATAATTGCTCAACGGGAATATTCCAAACCTTTTCATTGTAGGGGAATAAGTATTTAGAACATAGACTTTCACCAAAGGTTTTTAAAAACCATGAGCGCATATTGATAGGTAAATGGTCGTCATGTTGATAAGGATTGAAAAGATAATCACGAATGCATTCAAAATTATCATCAAGGGGAAGACCATGAAGATCATTTTCAAAAGGATATTTAATTAATCGATTTTTAAAAGAAACTTTATTGTTCCGCTTGCAACGACTAACATTTTTGTCGAGGGTTTGAATGATGAATTCTAATATTTGTGTATCTTTTGAAAATAGAATATGGGGTCCATAATCAAAGGTAAAGCCCCGATCAACAAAAGAAGATGCATGCCCACCAATTTTTGACGTGGCTTCTAAGATATCATGTGGTGTATTTAAAAATAAGCTTAGGGCTAGGCCAGCGGGGCCGCCACCAATAATGCCAATTTGATTAAAGTTCATCATAAGAAAATGTTCTGAATTCGTGAATCATCGATGCGCAGGCACTTTTTATCGCTGCAAGTGAGCTAAAATGAGGGCACCATCCGAGTTTTTTAATTTTTTGTGAATCTAAGAGAATTTTAGGTACATCGCCTGGCCATCCCCTATCACCACCGGTGTAAACGATTTCAACTTCATGCGTTAAGTCAAGCGCATCAACAACGGCATGTGCAATTTGCCGTACGGTAATGGTATCATCTGAAGCAACATTATAAATGTCAAAATTTGTTTTTTGGATGTTATTGACCATTAAAACGGCACGAACAATATCATGCACATGAACATATGATTTTGTTTGATAGCCATCGCCCAAGACACGTAATTGTTGAGGATTTTTTTCTAATTGCCGAATAAAGTCGTAAGCAACACCATGCGTTTGACGTGGACCAACGACATTTGCGAATCTAAAAATACTGGCATTGATGTTAAACATATGTGAATAACTGGATATAAAGGCTTCTCCAGATAATTTACTGGCACCATAGGGTGATATCGGTTCAAGTTTTCCTTGATCTTCGAAACATATTTTATCGCCTAACTCTCCATAGACCCCAGAGCCAGAGAAAAATATTAAACGGGCAATACCCTTGATGCGCATTGCTTCCAGAATTTGGTGTGTTAACAATACCCCTTGGGTAAAATCGATAGCAGGTTCTTTAAACGCTTTAGAAATATCAGCATTTGCAGCAAAATGAAATACAACATCATGATTTTCTATGGCATTGCAGAGCGTATTTAAATCATGAATGTCACCGCGAATAACTTTTAAACGAGCATCTTTTAAATGATGTTGATAGTGCCAGGATTGTCCATTTGAAAAATTATCATAAATGGTTACTTTTTGAGTTTGGGGTAATAACAATAAAGCATCGATGAAATGTGAGCCTATAAATCCAGCACCCCCTGCAAGAAAAAAAGAAGAATGAGTATTCAAAAAAATCCCTTTTAAAACAAATCCTAGTGTTTAGTTATAGCATTAATATAAAAATGAAGAAAGATTTTTGGCAGGCTATTATTTAATCACAAGTCGCCACTGATTATTTTTCCATTTAGAAATCAAGGGTGTTTTGAGAGATTGAGGCACAAGTACTAAACGATAAGAAGAAGATGCATTCGATTGATAATGGGTTTTATGGAGATGAATGTAGGTATTTGCTGCATATCCATGACCATTTAATTGGATGGGCGTTGATGATTGAATACGATATAAACCGGTAAATTTTATTTCAACGTCTTGTTTTCCCGCGTTAACAACAGGTGCATATAAAAATATACTTCCCCAGAAATGTTGATATTGTTGATGCAGAAAAGGTTGAAGGATTTTTATCATATGATGAAATTGAGGATTATCGATATATAATTTGACGGGATTTTTTTGAATATCAGCGACGATTTTTGATGTGGATGTAGGCGCATAGTACAAGGATTTTAATTCCATAACCGGGTATAAATCTGGGTATTGAGTGTGCAAATATAAAATAACGGAGCTATCAAGATGTCGAATCCCAGAAACGCCTTGTTTTTTTTGAGGCAATAAAAAATTGCCGGCGAGGTATTGATCTGAAGGTTCTAAAAGTTCGTTTGCCATTTGCATCATGTATGCTTGAAAATGTCCATCAACAATAACCCATGTCGGGGTAATAAAAAAATGAAAACATAATGCTTGAAATAATAGGAGTATAGCTATCATTATTCCAAAATCTTTATTAAGAAATTTTAGATATTGATGTTCATCCATCGCCATGATGGTTTTGGGTATTAAAATACATAACATGGGGATAAATGCCATATATAGATAATTAAATGGCATCTTAGCGGTTAAAATAAAAAAACAAATGACTATAGTGTAGGTTATTTCAAAAATGGGTGTTGGTTTTGCATAACGCCAGAGATAATAAATTGAAAAAGCTATGAACATTATCCAATAAAAATGATTGGAGAAATTTACAACTCGAAGCTGAAAAAAGTTCAAGTTATAATGGGTTGTATTTAAAAGATAAGGTTCGATGAAGATACTTTGAAGCACGGTGCGTAAATTTGAGATAGAGGTCCAAAAACAAATATAAGCAAACAAAAGCATACAGAACCCTATATGAAAATAGAGGACTTTTTTAAAATAGACCCAATTTCGTTCCTGAATAAACCCTAGCATGGTAAATGCACATTGCGTGGCCAACAAAAACCAGATGATTTTTTGACAAATACAAAAGCCTAGTCCAATACAGAGTCCAGATTTGAAAAAGCGATTTTCATAAATTAAAAAAACGCTGGCAGTGGCACATATAAAACTTAGAAAATCGACACGCACTTCAGAAGATGAAAAAATAAAAACATGGCTAAAAATCATCAATCCCATGGTCAAACAAATCGCCCGAGTGGTGTAAAATTTTTGCATCCATAGGGATAGAGCAATAAGTCCAAGGGTATTTAAACAGCCCAACCATAATTTTATATGAATAAACGATGCAATACCTGTTGTATCTGGATAAATCATTAAAGGTGGTAAAAGAAGATAATAGCCTAAGACTGTTTTATAAGGTGAAAAATCTCGATAAGGCAAATGATGAAGATATTCTAAATTATGGTAGG
>DDPL01000034.1:29574-44637 GCA_002342175.1 Legionellales bacterium UBA2469
CATAAATCGTCCATGGTCATGGCATTATAATGAATATAAATCCACTCGATTAAAAAATAAATGAAAAAAATGAAAACGAGGCCCCAGGCATAGGGCGTCATTTTCATACGCCGAGTTTGCTCTAGAACGTAATGGAACATAACAAGGCGTTTTGATAATTGATTCCAGAGTTTGGTGTATTGAAGACTTCGGAGTTGAGGTTATAAAAAGCACCTTCTCCTAAATAAAAGAAACGATAACCACATTCTGCGGGTAGCGTACCGAGAGCATTGTTGATTTTAATGCCAATACCTGCCATGACACTGAAATTGGTTTTCGTAGAAGCAGAGAACAAATTATCGGGTTGGGTGACCCCGCCATCAATTGATTGTTCCGTCATATCAGAAGTTTGTGCAATATTCGGACCTATACCGACATCGACGGTTAAGGACAGCCAATCATATTTGCTGCGCATCTCTCCTTTGAGCGAGCCATAAATTGGCACGTTAAAGACGGTATATTGAAAATTGAGGTTGTTATACAAGTTCTCTTGATAAACATTCCCATAAACATTGGTTTTAGCAAGATAATAGACATTTACACCGTAATCCAGAAACGCACCATTGTTTTCATAAGCATTTCTAAATAAGCCAAGACCAAACATGATGTTATTTTTCTTTTCGTTTAACACCACATACTGATCACCAATTAATGTGTTAATGTTTACATGTTGAGGTTCAGTTTGTTGAGCGGTATTAAAAAATCCCAATTGAAAAGAGGCGGTATGATGGCGAATGCCATAAATTTTATGGGGTTGAACCGTTTGGGATGGGGCAACCGGTGGTGTTTTGAGATTTAAAGGTGTCCCTAAAACCATTTTGCCACGTGGTTGGGGTTTGAGGTCAATTTTTTGTAATTGTTTGCTTGCCGCAACTAATGATCGATAATTTGGAATAGGACCAACATAAACCCAATATAAAGGGTGGGTTCCGGGATAAGACTTGATGTGTGCTGGCAAGTGGGTAATATCTTCTGCACGCTGTTGTAATTCAACAGCATATTCCTGATTATGGGTTGATTTTATATAGAGTCTGTAAGAAAATACGCGTTGGCTGTCGGGTAAATTTTGAGCATTATCAACTCCAAAAACATTAACGGTATTGGGCGTGTAAGCCATGACGGATTGGCTAAAGATAATTGGCAGTAGAAAAGTCCTTTTTACCCACTTCATTGAAAATTAATCCCAATTCAAAAGTCATTTTTTATTAATCTATCATTGAACCTTCTTTGGTGCAAATGCTAGATTTATTTAGCGGGTAGGGGCTCTAAATCAGGATTAGGTGGGTTTTTTGAGGCGATTTCGAATAATTTTATGCAAATGGCTAAGCTCACGAAAAGCGGAATGGCAAGCGCTGGCGCCATATTGAGGAGCATTACCATGCCAAGAACGGGCAAGGCTATTTTAACGCTGACATTGAGTATTAATTGTAAGTCAAGTGATGCGTTATGACCAAAAGTAGGGTCATGAGTCATTTCACCACCTTTTAAATAAATCGCTTCACCTTGACTATCCTGAAGTTCAATAAAATTTTGATTCACTTGTATCGGGTTTTCCATAATGATGGATTTCATTCCATGGTAAATATAAAGCATTAACAGCCCAGTCATTAAAGTTAGCTCAGGATCTAAGGATGGGAAGACGGTATGTTGAATGACCAATAAAGCGATGAGCATTAATGAAAAAGTGATGCATTCCAAATAAAATTTATTGGTGATATTTTTATTTTTTTGTTCGTTGGAAATCATGGATAAAATCAAGAATAAACAATCTTCTTTATCCTCGATATCTTTATCATTTAGGGTTTTATTATAAATCTCACAAAGATATTTAATCCGCTCCTCGGCGGACAATTTAAGGTATTCTTCAAAGAAAAGGGGGTTGTAGTTATCTGGAATGATTCGTTCTAGGTTTGTAAATTCTTTTTGTCGTTGGATGATGTAATTGTAATTTTTTTCATGGTAGTCCCAGCAATAAAATGCAAAATCAAGTCCAATGTTAATCGCTGCAAAATAAAAGTGCATGGGGAACAATTCAAGAATACCTATTAAGAAAGTGGCAATATTTAGGGTTAAATTTAAGAAGTTCTTGAGAAAGCTTAATCGTTTTTGTTGCCATAACAAATCAAGCTGTTTGGTTTTATAATCCGACGCCAAGTCGTTAGAGTATTTTTTCCAAAATTGGTTGGCTAACACACCCATATTCACCAAGGGTAATATCAATGAAACCATACCCAAATAAAAATTAATATCTGTAACATAAGGTGTTGGGTGTGCGGGGGTATATTTATCTTGACTGCATATAAAACATGCATTGATTAAACCCAAGCATGCCGAAATATCTAGTCGGCCTCGATTAAGTTCTGCCCCATAAAATAATATTTGATGATATTTTCGTTTTTTGGTTGGTGGTTGGGGATTTTTTGTTTTTTCAATGATATCTAATTCTCTTATAATTGATATGGGGGCGCTATTCACAAACTGTTGAACCTTATTTGCTATGGGGTTATCTGGTGCGAGCGTATTGTAAACGGAACTCATCATGAGCAACGTTTTAATTTTTTGAAGGGTAAAATCGCGTTTATCCTTCGGTATTTTTTTTAGGTTGATGGTTTTAAGCCAATTTAAATGAAAATTGATGGCGTTTTCGATATCAATGAGCCCTTTTGTGGTGATATTTTCAGATTTGATATTCATCATATCACCTTGAACCAGAGCAAGAATTTTCTGAGCTTCTGGAGAAAGGGATTTTAAAAAAATATCATCCATTTAATTCTATCTCAAAGGATATCAATTATTGTTATTATAACTTAAAAAACTTAACATTTTTGTAATAATGTGATAAATTTTACATTTTTTATACAGAAGGAAGATTCTGTGTCACCCAAGGCGATAGTGTTGTTATCTGGTGGACTTGATTCCACAACATGTTTGGCGATTGCAAAATCTCAAGGTTATCAATGTTTCGCTTTAAGTGTGAATTATGGACAAAAGCACTCGGCCGAACTTGCCGCAGCAAAAGTAATTGCGGCATTAAATGAAGTGGCTGAGCATCGAATTGTCGATGTCAATTTGGCAGCATTTGGTGGCTCGTCCTTAACTGATGGTAATTTAAATGTGAATGATCATGTGTCATCCTCTGCCATTCCAAATACGTATGTTCCTGCTCGAAATAGCGTGATGTTATCTTTAGCATTGGCTTATGCTGAAGTGGTTGGCGCATATGATATTTTCATTGGTGCTAATGTGGTTGACTATTCTAATTATCCCGATTGTCGACCTGCTTTTTTAGCAGCGTTCGAACATCTTGCTCAACTTGCAACAAAAGCGGGCGCTGAAGGGCAAATGTTTGCAATCCATGCGCCACTCCTTCATTGGTCAAAATCGAGAATTATTCAAGAAGGTCTTCGTTTAGGCGTTGACTATTCCAAAACGGTATCTTGCTATCGTCTAACTGAAGATGGGCTGGCTTGTGGTACCTGCGATAGTTGTGTGATGCGCAAAATAGGGTTTGAGTCTTTAGAGTTTTTTGATCCTACACGCTATAAGGATTAACGCCAACCTTGCCATTCAGGTGTGAGATGTTGTGGCAAATCTAAAAAAGAAAACAATCGACCAACGGTATGTTCAACCATGTCTTCAATGGATTGAGGTTTTTGATAAAATGCTGGCATGGGGGGATAAATGATGCCACCCATGTCGCTGATGGTTAACATATGTTGTAAGTGGACACGGTGAAGAGGGGTTTCTCTGGGCATTAAAATCAGTTTTCTTTTTTCTTTTAGGCAAACATCTGCTGCACGAGTGAGCAAGTTACTCGATAAGCCTAAGGCAATTTCGGCTAATGTTTTCATTGAACAGGGTAATATGACCATACCTTGATGTTGAAAAGAGCCGCTGGCAATAGAGGCTCCAATGTCTTCATTGGGATGATACACGTCGGCTAGTTTTTTTATATCACTGAGAGACAAGTCGGTTTCTTGTTGGCGTGTAATTTGCGCAGCCTTGGTCATGACCAAGTGAATTTCAAGGGGCATTTTACGCAAATGTTTTAAAAATGATGCTGCATAGATAAATCCCGATGCACCAGATATACCAACAATAATTTTGGGTGGCTGAGCCATGTTTTATCACCAGAAAGATTATGTATGAAGTATTATTCGTTTTCAAAAAAAAAGCAACGTACAAATTTTAAGTTAAATGATGGTTTTGTAAGTTTTGTGCCGTTTTTTTTTTAATTGTTATTAAACATGTTCTTTGTTAGAATTTCTTGGAATTTTAACTGATCAGGAGTTTAGTATGACCACTTTTTTTAACCATAAGAATTCATATTTACTGGGAACAGCTGCAGGAGCTGCTGCTTACAGCGTCACATTATACACCTCGCCAGCGGTTATTTATGCAGCAAACTTTATTGTGGGTTCTGCATTAATTTCTTTATTAGGTCCAGTTGCTGCCGCAGCTATGGGCTGGGCATTGCCATTCTTGGCTGTATTGGCAATGGGTGGATTCGTTGGATGGTTAATGAGCTCTTTAACCAATATGTTTAATGCAGAGAAAAAAGTTGAACTCGTGAATTATCAAGGTATTGTAAATCATCAGTTTAACGAACTAGAACAAAAGATTGTCCAAGAAGATCAAATGATGATTAACCAACAACAATTTATTATTGCTGGCAGTGTTGAAGAAGGGCGTTCAAGATCCAATTCGTTAAATTGAACCAACAATGTTTAGAACCCAGAGTAATCTGGGTTTTTTTTTGCATCAATCTTGATGTACTTTTATGCGCTATGTGTGCTTCCAATCAAAATTTTTAATTAGAACAGCTACAAATGACCTGACTTGAGATATAATGTTTCTTTTTATTTTGGGGAAGAAATTCTGATGTCAAAACCACAAAAGATGATGGTGACCAGCGCTTTGCCTTACGGTAATGGACCTTTGCATTTAGGGCATATGGTTGAACATATCATGACCGATATATGGGTTCGCACGCAACGCCTCATGGGACATGAATGTATCAGCATCTGCGGCGATGACGCACATGGTACGCCAATCATGTTAAAAGCCCAACAATTGGGAATGACACCAGAAGCCATGACCCAACACAATCAACGCGAGCATGAAGCGGATTTAAAAGCTTATTCCGTGCATTATGATGAATATCACACCACGCATTCGAAAGAAAATGAAGCGTTGGTTGCGGAAATTTATCAGCGTCTTGAAACACAACAAGATATTATTAAAAAGTCTATTTCACAAGCATATGATGCACAGGCGCATATGTTTTTACCAGATCGCTATATTAAAGGGACCTGCCCACGTTGCCAGGCGCCAGATCAATATGGTGATAATTGTGAAAAATGTGGTGCTACTTATGAATCCAATGAATTGTTAAACCCCATTTCCACTGTAAGTGGTGCAGTGCCTGAGTATCGTGATAGTGATCATTACTTTTTTAATTTACCCCACTATGCCGATTTTTTAAGAAAATGGGCAAAAGATGGCCATGTTCCCGTTGAGATGGCGCATAAATTAGATGAGTGGTTTGAAGCAGGCCTAAAGCCTTGGGATATTTCACGTGACGCGCCTTATTTTGGATTTTTAATTCCCGGTACTGAAAATAAATATTTTTATGTGTGGTTGGATGCACCGATTGGTTATATGGCAGCATGCCAAAAATATTGCAATGAAAAAGGCTTAGACTTTGATGCGATGTGGAACCCCGATAGTGCTTATGAGCTTTACCATGTTGTCGGCAAAGACATTATGTATTTCCATGCGCTATTCTGGCCAGCACTGTTAAAAAGTGCAAATTTTAGATTGCCCAATGCGATTTTTACCCATGGGTTTTTAACCATCAATGGGCAAAAAATGTCAAAATCCCGTGGAACGTTTATTCAAGCGAAACAATTTTTGAATCACTTTCCAAGTGATGTCTTGAGATATTATTTTGCTGCAAAAATGAATGGTGGATTGGAAGACTTAGATTTACAAGGCGAGGATTTTATCCAGCGTGTAAATGCCGATTTAATTGGAAAAGTAGTAAATATTGCCAGCAGAAGTGCAAGTTTTATTCATAAGTTTTTTGAAGGTCATTTATCAGCACAATTGCCTGATACTTCCCTATATCAATTGTGGTGTTCAGAATCAGCAGATATTTGTTTAGCTTATCAACAGCGCGATAATGCGAGAGCCTTGCGTTTAATCATGGGCCTGGCTGATAAAATCAATCAATATGTCGATAGCCAAAAACCTTGGGTGATGGCAAAAAACGAGACACAATTACCACAAGTACAATCTGTTTGTACCATGGCATTGAATGGCTTTCGTTTGTTAATGATATTTTTACAGCCAGTTATTCCGCAAATGGCCATACAAGCGAAAGCATTTTTCAATGAGAAAGATTGGTCTTGGTTGAAGCTTGCGCCCTTGGTTGACACATCGATTGAGCCTTATCAAGCCTTGCTAAATCGGTTGCAGCCCGATCAATGGCAAGCCATGCTTAATGATGTACCTAAGGATGCCTAATGAGTCTTGTACAAGAAATTGATGCACTATTGCCTCAAACCCAGTGTGGTGCATGCGGGTATGCGGGATGTCGACCTTACGCACAAGCCTTGGCATCGCAACAAGCAGACATCAATTTATGCCCTCCTGGAGGTGTTAAAACACTCAAGGCACTTGGACAACTGTTAAAAAAAGATTGGCGATGTTTTGTCGTTGAGATGGAAAAACAAGAGCGCCTGCCTCAATTGGCTAAAATTGATGAAAAAATGTGTATTGGTTGCACCAAATGCATCAAGGCATGTCCTGTCGATGCCATTATTGGCGCATCCAAGCATATGCATCATATTATTGAACATGAATGTACGGGCTGTGGTTTGTGTGTTGAGCCTTGTCCTATGGACTGCATTGAAATGGTCACTTTAGATGCGCCGCAATATCATCCAGATGTGGCACGCGAGCGGTATGAGTCAAAATTAAAACGTCTCGATGAGGAACAACGACTTCAACAAGTTGAACGTTTAAAAAATCAACAGCCTCATGGCACGGCTGATTCAAAAATTGATTATATTCAACAAGCCCTGCATCGGGTTAAGCAAAAGAAATCGAATGACTAAGAAAAAAATTGCGGAAATTTTTGCAAGATGGCAGAAAGCAAATCCGTATCCCAAGACTGAATTGATTTACCATAGTCATTTTCAGCTACTGGCCGCCGTGATTTTGTCCGCACAAAGCACTGATAAAGCCGTTAATCAGGTGACGGAAAAATTGTTTCAAGTTGCCCCAGATGCCATTACCATGAGTCAAATGGATTTGAACGAACTCAAGATTTATTTAAAGCGTTTAGGTCTTTATCAACAAAAAGCAAAGGCCCTTTTGGGGATGAGTCAACAATTGGTTTCACAGTTTGGTGGAGAGGTGCCCGCTAATCGTGAAGCTTTAGAGAATTTACCCGGAGTGGGACGTAAAACGGCGAATGTGGTGTTGAATACGGCTTTTCATATGCCGGTTGTTGCGGTGGATACGCATATTCTTCGAGTTGCACAACGATTGGGTTTTTCAAAAGGCACGACACCCCGATCAGTTGAAGATGATTTAATGAAAATTATTCCCAAACCCTATTTATTAGATGCTCATCATTGGATGATTTTACATGGTCGATATATTTGTCAAGCAAGGAATCCTAAGTGTCGCGAGTGTTTTATTCAAGATCTTTGCCCATTCCTGAAGAAAACATAAGATAAAACATTGAAATTTGTGGTATTTATTTGCACATTGTAATAAATAATTATATAATTCAGGTGTGATTTTTTTTGAGAAAATATCAATATGATACATTGTTCTTTGCATCTTGAGCATTGGGTTCCTTCGGCCCATGATAATTTTTCTAAATTTGGATGTGAAAATTTTACTAAAATAAGAAATAAAATCGAAAAAATCTTAACAACGATTCGTACAATCGATAGTCAAGATATTCCTGAGATTCAAATTGATCTTAGATTGAATGGCATTCAACCGGATCTAAATTCAGTTGAATGGAATCATTTCATCGAGTTCATTTGCAGTCAGTGCGACCCTGTTTTAAAGTTTAATCTTGTTGAAATAAACTCAAATGTGCAGAAATTATTAGATGTTTCTTATTGGACAGCTGTCAAAAAATGGCATGAAAATCAGCTAGAGCATCGAACACCTATTCAGTCTCCCTTAATATCTGATACCCCTTTAATTAAATCGATCGTGTTAGAATCAAAGGTGTCATCAAATCTCGTTCATGCTGTAGATAGATTACCACCTCCCCCTGATATTAACCAACACGTTCAAGAACGTTCAATTTATTTGCCAACATTGCTAATACAACGTCATAAAACGCTAAATGAGTATTTACTAGACCCTTTATATAGTGGTTTTAGCAATATTATTCGATCATGTTATGATGCAAATATATTAGAAACCATGGAAGCTTGTATTGGTGAACAAGGCCTGCTGCATATTTTAAATCAGTTATCTGAAGAGCCTATTCAGAAACATTTAGAAAAGTTTATCCAAGTATTTTTGAGTTCTTCCAAAGCAATTGAAAAATTTTTGCCATATTTAATTCGTCCTCAAGGTCAAAAACTTATCCAAATGATGGCAGAGTTACCGGATGAATTGTATTTGCACTGGTTAAAATGGATTGAATTACAAGATACCATTCCAAATTTAAAAAAATCGATACAAAAAATTCATCAATTTTATCAGTTGTTACAAAAGTATAATGTGAAAATCCCAGTTCAACTGGCACAAGATAAAGGCAATTTTTCTGACAGAGTCGATGTATTGACTCAGCTTCTGGAGCCAACACATTCGATATGGAATGGCCGAAAGCATTATTATGCGGTTCAAGCTCCCAAATTACTGACCTTACCGATAAGTGTTTTACAGAGACTTGAAGATATTTTGAATCGATCCGGTTGTAAGTGGATTCGACCAGAAATGTTGATGCCTACATTTGAAATTGTTGGAATGGATCCTGAAATGCCAGCGCCAGCGCATCTTGCAGGTTTTTATACGTATGCCTCGCAATTCATGCAAGATAAGCAAGATAGTGCATTTTCTCAAATTGAAGAATTGTTGAAAGAGGCTCCAAGCAATGATATGGAATGGCAATTGGCCGCCTGGTGTGCGACATTACCAAACCAGCCAAGCCAAGTGGTATTTGAACGTTTAAAATTAAATTTGAATATAAGCGTTATTGCAGATTTGTATGCCATTTCACCTGAAAAAAGAATGTCAGTTCAAGATTTAGCTGTAATCCTTGACATGAACATTAATCATCAAGTTTTATTAAAAACATATGCTTATTTATTTAGATTGCAAGTTGTAGCAAAAGACATTTGGCCACTGGTGTTCACAAATCAAGGTTTAGCTTCATGGAAGGGAGACTTTTTAACAACACTGGTTCAAGGATTCTTGCCTGATGCTATCAATGTGAATAGTTTTAAAATATTCTTGTTAGCGATTGCTGATAATGAGGAACAAATTAATCAACTTTCAGCAAAGTTTGAAAATTTGGTGATTCGTAATCAAGCACAATTAATTGCAATTTTTAGCAGTTGGGATAAATCCTTAGGCGTGTTGACGACGGCACATGTGGATGAAGTCCTATCGGCCAACACTTACGGTGAAGAGATATTTGTAGAAAAGTGTCCTGGGGTGAAATTTAATTGTTTTAAAAGCAGCCTTGATTACGGCAAGGTTGTTGAAAGTCTTGTGAAATTATTGGAGGATGTTAAAGGTAGTTTTGAGTGCTTACTATCCCCCAAAGCAAAAGTTTTTTATAGATGGTCGATTGCAGATTTTATACATATAAAAACTAAAAATGGCTTAATGGAACAGGTTAAAAAAGTTGAAGAATTAAAATCCGAACTCGGTAAGCTGAAAGTTGACTACAGTGAAAACAAGCTTCAGGAATTTTTAACCAACTTGTTACAAATTAATGACTACTTTAATCAATTTATTCGTACGCCTTTAAGAGAAGTCTTCAGCTCATCCATGGTATGTCAAGTTTTGGGGCTTGAAGCTTCGGACTCCTTGAAACTTTTTTTTGGTAAGCTTTATGAGATTTATGACAGTATCCAATCTGTGATTGGCCCATACTTAAATAAACAAAAAATAGGCTTGATTGTCAACGTTAAGGAAGACGAATGCCTATTACAAAAATTTATTGAATTCGATTTATTGACGGAATTCAATGAAAAAATAAATCTATTTGCGCAACAAAAAATCTTAGTGAATGATGGATGCTCTTACGAACAAAAAGCTGAAATTTTTGGATTGCTCACGGGATACATTGGAAGGCTTCCCTTAACATTAGAGGGTTTTAAAGAGTTTTTTCAGCGTTGTGAGATTTTAAATCAAAAAATTCAAACGGCACCAGGCTTTGAACAAACATGTCGTGATAATGCGCTAGACGTTAAGCTCATTTGGGACCTGTTGGCTAAACAGATTCAAACCAAAGATGGTCTTGCAAGTGTTTCATTTTGGCGCATGAGCGACGAGTTATTTAATTGTTTAATACGAAACAAAGAAAAATTTAACCCGAATGGTGCAACATCTTTAACGCGTATTTATGAATCGCTCTTACAATGTAGTGATGCGTTTCCTAAAACCATTGGACATGAGCATTGGAATTTATGTTTAGAACAAATTGAAGAATTTATACAGCAAGAGAATATATTAAAACATCCCATGTTTGGATTCGTTTTAAAAGACAGCATCAGCTATGTATTTGAAAAAGGCAAAAAATATAATTTTGAAGAAAATGTGAAATTATACACTGCAATTGGTCAAAGAAATCCTGAGCTTATGAAAACCCTGCAAGGACTGCTCGCAGAAGCAACACCTGAAAATCAAACACTTTTATATGCTGTATTAGAAAAAACACTCCTTATTTTTGAAAAACCAAATTATTTAGATGGGCAACAGGCCCTGGTCCGAATTTTAGCCGATAATGATTTGGTGGGACATTTAAATCAAATCAATGAAATTTTAGGTTGGTTATTAACCCATGATAATTTTGCATGGGCGGGCCTACTTTCTGAGGATGAAAATTGGGGTTTTGATGAGCTATGGACCCTCTATCGAACATTTAAATGTACAAGCGAGTCTTGGTCAAATGCATATCAAGAAATGTTTCCTTTGAAGCCTCAAACTTGGAAGATTGACCCCATTGCACAGCAACATGACGTTCATGTTGAAGGAGTGGTTATACAACCGAAAAAACCAAGAAACTTTGGACGCTGGATGCAAAAAAGAACAAGTCAACTGTGGGAAAAATTTCGAAGTCTAAATACCCCCGATCGACATCCCCAAAAAGAACCTAGTGCCGCTCAAACAAGGGAAGTTGAAAAAAAAGCTAAATTATTTTGGACAATATTTAAAAACTATCCTTATCCTAGTGTAAATCAGCTTAAGGAATGGTTAAGCGAAGCAGATCTCACCAAGAGGGAACAAGAGATTGAATTGTTTGATAAAGGAGATACGCAAAAATACCTCGACTTTCCCGATGAGGATATTAATCGTTGGATTAGTGAAGTGGATTGCTATAACCTAAAATCCTGGTCGCGTTCTGAGTCAGAAATTTTAAAAATTCGTTTAAAAAATGTGCTGGCGATTATCAACGAGAATATGAAGGAATCGAGACAGTCCCTTAAACAAAAATTCAATAAATTAAGATGTAGTCTCCAAGATAATCACCGAGATGATTTACAAAATCAATTTATCGCAATCATTTGTACCGCTTATTATAAAGTGGTTGATAAAGTACCTTATCCAACTCAGATATTAGCTTTGCTGCTTAATTCCAGACTAGATAATAAAAACTTGGTGTGCGAAATTGATACTGGAGAGGGTAAAGGGGTGACCATTGGGTTATTAGCCTTGTTGAAATTTGTACGCCAGGAAAATAACACTGTTTTGGTAAGAACCACCACATCAGATTTGGTTAGACAAGATTTGTATGAAAAGAAAAATTCACACTTCTTTAATTTATTTGATGTCCCATCACACATTTTAGATCAAAAAATGGAGCGTAAAGATCTTAAGCCTGGGCGTATTTATTACTCTGCAGACAGGGATTTCGATGTGATTTATGACCGAATTTTAGCAAGTCAAAGCGTCGATTTTACTATTGATGTGATTTTGGATGAAATAGACGCCTATTTTTTTGACAGGAACACGGTCATTAAATTAACTGAAGAGAATAAAGAACTTGCGAATTTCTTATGGATATATCCACAAATCAATTCCTTTATGATGGGTGAATGCGATAATGTCCAAGCTTTAAAACAATATCTTTTCAGACTTAATGCATCATCTCCAGAACGTATAGAACAGATTCAACAATTAAAAAATGCACAATGGCAAAAATGGTTAATGATGTCACAGCGTGCAAAAAGCTTAAAAGAAAACCAAGATTTTGTGGTTCGATTGAATAAAAAGCAAGAAACGTACGAAGCGATTCCCTATGATAATGGTGAAATTAAAGAAGGTTTTAGTATTGGGGATCCTTTATCATCTGGTTTGCAGCAATTTTTACATGCACATTTATCTCAAAATGACAGACAATTTCCGATTGTTCCTGAAACACGACTGGTTTCGTATTTAGATGCTATAAATTTCAAAAATGTATCAAGCTTACTCGCTTTAAGCGGCTCGATTGGTGGGTTAACTGAAGTTTGGGAATATCAAGAGTCTCTGAACGCCATTTCTGCGCGTATTGGTCGATTTTATCCCGAAAAAATCACCAAATATCCGACATTGGTTGCAACAGATGAAGTTGACATGCATCGGAAAATTTCCGAAATCGCGACCAAATTAAAGCAACCATTACTTATTCTCACGGATGATATTGAAGAAGCACAACGAATCTTTGATGGTTTAAAATCAAGTCCAATTTCAAATAAGAAAATAAAATTGTTAACCGGCATTGAAGATGAAAGTGAGCGTCGACAATGGCTGCATGGTCATGAGGGTGATTTTGCTAAGCATGAAAATGCCGTAACGATTGCAACAAAAGTTTGTTCACGGGGTATAGATTTGACCCCTGAGGCAAAGGCTAATGTTTTTGTTTTAGAGGTGGGCATTTCGGAACTACGAGAATCCAAACAAAAAAGAGGACGAACCGGTAGAGCAGGTGAAGAAGGCACTTATCAAAAAATAGTGAATCTGAAGTCAATTGAGCGGCAATGGCGCGCCGCTTTTAATTTCGACAAATTACCTTTGACAAAAGATACTTTGCCAACCTATATGAATAAAATTCAAAGCCATATTAGTGCCAACAATCATCAAAAGCGCATGAACCTCCGCTTAAACAATTGGGCGAAAAGACATGTGGTGCAGTATTTGAAAGATTTATTGAAAAAAAATCCTCAACACTTTCAGGCGTATTTTTTTGATTATTATCAACATATTCAAATATGGTTTATGGAATTACCAAAAGTAGGTATGTCATCTGAACAAATGATAACTGAGAGCATAAAGATTTGGCGTAAGATTGAAGCCTTATTAAAAATTCGAGGACAGGGATCATCGTTGACAGAGCCCGAAAATGATTTAGAACAAATTCTAAAAGATGATCAACATCGAATTTATTTATTGGTAACGAGCGATATTGAGCGTCATAGAGAACGCAAAAATTCTGAAAAAAGTATTTCAACTGAAAGTCTTACTGAAAGTGAAGATTTGATTCCCGATGAAGTATCTCGTGAGGAATATGACGATATTAGTGATCGTTTGACATGTGAAGGCTCTGATACGGCTTCTACTGAACAAAAAAATGGATTTAATATAAATGTTGGAAATTTGAAAAAATTAAGAGATAGGTTGCAACAATGTGAGCCAAAAGTATCGACCATTAAAACGTTATTTACCTATATCTTTTATTTTATCCCAGATATTTTTCAGTGGTTAAATCCTGCGGCAACATTAACCCAGCAATATCTCGAAAGTGCCTGGCAAACATTTAAAGAAGATCCTTCTTCCCAAAATTGGAAGGATTTCTACCAATTATTATTATCTGCTAAAGAATTACATCGGCAACAAAGTGAACAGTCGATATGGCATATTGATTACTGGTTTGATGTTTTTAATAAATTAAGACCTTGGGTTGAATTTTCAAAGCATATTGAGCGCGAGTTAGAGCATATAGATTTTTCCCATGAAGTAAATACCAATGGCAATCAAAGTATTTTTGATGACATAAAGCAGGATATTCAAGCTCTAGAAGAGCAGGATGTTTTATTTGAACGACCAAAAGGATTAATAGACCGGTTTATGCAAAGCTTTCAACCTTTATTTAGAAAAGACTTGGAAGTTTTAAATGAAAATTATATAGCATTTATAGCCAATCCCAGTGCAGAGACTTTAAATAACCTTTATCAACAACTCCAAAAGGTACAAAAGTTCCATGAAGAGTCGCAAGAGTGGCGTTCATGGCGTATGGATTACTGGTGGTATTGGCAGTCTCGTATGGAACCATGGATGGAATTAGCTCATGTCCTGCCGAAAATTTTAGAGGACAAAGAAACCAAAGCCTTTAAAGATTGGAAAGGCAAACAAAAAGACATTAGTTATTTTCAATTGTTTTATCGAGAATATTTGATTTGTAAAGAACAACTTAGAAGTCGGGATAGACGGTATGCATTTTGGTTTTGGGGTCAAGAAAATCCATTGAGTACATTAAATAATGAGTATGAATCCAAAGTTTCGGAAAAGCAGTATTCTCGTAAACTTCGAAAATATGAGTTAGATGAAGTGGCTCGGTTTTTCCCCAAAGAGGCTATGGTAAATTATAATTTGTTCCAGCAGGGTACAAAGAATGATGTAATAGCTGAAAAGCAACAAACCATGTACTTACGCGTCGTGGATGTCATGAGAAAGATGTTCAATCCGGCACAAGATACGCCATTGAGCTTGGATGCCAGCACCTATCGCTTAGAGTTATTTCATGATGAATTGGAAAAGTGGCGTGAGCGTCGAGAG
>DDPL01000034.1:44666-53377 GCA_002342175.1 Legionellales bacterium UBA2469
AGAGTTGATTGCTGATTTAAATCAGCGTCCATAAATCATTTTTTTGTTATAATATGCTCTTGCGCGTTTTTCCTTAGTTATGTATCTTCTAACGTCAAAAAGCTTTTGAAAAAAGGACATTTATGTTGACTGCCTTTGCTGTACGATTTAAAAAAAATGAATATCTTTCTGTGCATGAAATCTCGACACAATGGTTGATATCCATTTTATTTTTACATCTTGTAATGGCTTTCTTTTTTGAAGGCAGAAATAATCCTGATGAACATTACCAGATTTTAGAATTTGCGGCTTATCAATATCATCACTATCCATTTCAATACCCATGGGAGCTAATGGATAAAATTCGTTCGACACTACAGGTATGGGGAGTGATAGGACTTTTTCATTTGTTGCCAAGTTTTTCGCCTTTTAAAATTGCACTGATCACACGCATTTTTGCAGGGAGTCTTTCAGCATTTGCATCTTATTTGTTTATCAAAGATTTTTATAAAGAAATTAAATCCGATTTATTAAGAACTTGGTTTGTGATGTGGAGTATATTCGCTCATATATCACTATACATCGGCGTACGTTATTCCTCTGAAAATATTGCTGCTCAGTTCTTTTTAATAGCATTTTGTTATGGGTGTCGCCCAACAAAACATCATTTTCTAATGGGGATGCTTTTCGGTTTGGCTTTTCTCGCTAGATTTCAAGTTGGCTTGATGATTTTTGGATTTTGGATGTGGATGCTTGTTGTAAAAAAAGAATCATTCATTTCATTAAGCAAAATTATATTTGGAATGCTTATAAGTGTGTGTTTAGGGTTGATACTCGATTGGATGTTTTATAATACGTGGGTTTTAACCAGCTGGAATTATTTTTATTCCAATTTAATTTTAGGTAAAGCTGCTGAATTTGGTGTATCGCATTGGACGTATTTGACATTCATGGCTGAACTGCCATACGGCCCCTATTATTTTTTTGGGACAATATTGTTTTTAATCATCTTTCCTAAGCATCCCATTACATGGACTATTTTTCCATTTATTCTGGGCCATCAACTTATATCACATAAAGAAGTTCGTTTTTTATACCCCATTTTAAGTTTTATGCCTTTTTGTTTTTTTAAAACATTGGAATATGTTGAAGCAAAATATAAGATGGATTTTTCGCACAATCAAACTGCCCATTTGATAAATCGCGTATCATGGTGGATCAATGGCTTTATTATAGCGATTTTAGTGATTAAGCATCATCATTTACTATCCAATTATGAATATTTATGGAATCGATTTGAACATCAACCTTATTCCATTGCGGTCATGACGGAAAAGAAAGGTTTGTTGCCAAAAAATGCGGTTACTTTTAACATGCCTTATCGATTTTATTTAAACAATAAAGCCGATGTTTACCAGGTACATCAATTACAAGAAATTCATTGCCATCCTTTGTATCCTTGTATGATATGGCAATCTTGTCATATGCCTAAATTGAAGGAACATTTGGTGTTTGACGCATGCCCATCAAAAGCATTTGATAAATTTCCTGGGGTAAGCCATCTGAAAAAGCATTCAAAATTCTTTGCTGACAAAGTGCGTTTATATGAAATAAATCGAAGTACTTAGGGTTTATTTAAGCCAATTTTAATTTAAGTTCTTCAACATGATGCCCGCTTTGGGTATCGCTTGAGTGTTCAAACAAATTGATCCAAGTTTTAGTATTCTTTTTTCGTAGTGCGCTGATTAAAGAATCAGCGTCGTTTGAAAATCGCATGCTTTTTTCATCAGCTTCGTATTGATGATGTTGGAGCACTTTTTTGAAGTACTGATAGAGTGATTTTAGAATTAGTGCAATAGCGATAATGAGAAGGTATATACATCTTGGATGGGGACCTGGGTCATTTGATAAAAACGTTTTTCAATAAGAAATTCAAGTGTCGCAAGTAAAAAAGATGCCGGGATTTTTGATCTTAAGAAGGATAACATATTTTTTTAGTCCTTTTGCACAATCGTATTGAGAACGGTTCGAACCAGGTGCAAGGGCAATCCCATGACCGAATAAAAACAACCATTGATATTCTTTATAAATTGTCCAATAGAGCTTTGAATGCCGTAAGCCCCTGCTTTATCCATGTAATCATCGCTATCTAAATAATGATTGATATCTACATCCGATAAATTGTCAAATTCAACGATGGTGCGATGTTGTAATATTTGTTCCCCTTTTAGTGTGCGTAAGCCTACACTGGTCAACACGAGGTGTTCGCGATTGGCGTAATTTTTTAACATTGAAAATGCATCATTTCGGTCTTTCGGCTTGCCTAAGATTTTCCCATCTAAAATGACTTCAGTATCAGCACAGAGAATGGGTCGATAGTCTAGCTTTTGATTTTGCATAAAGTCCCACGCGGATTGTAACTTTTCATGTGTGATGCGATAGGAATATTGTTCTGGCGTTTCATGAGGACGTTGTATTTCAGGGATATCCATATTGAGAATATCGAATGAAATATTCATCTGTTCTAAGAGTGCACGACGACGCGGACTTTTAGACGCTAAATAGATTTTTATCATAAGGTGTTTTTTTCTTTACGTCGCCAGCCTAAAATACTCTTTTGGCGGTTTGGGGTTAGCGTCAGTGCATGCCCTGGGGCATCTTCCCGAATTGTACTGCCTGCGCCAATCGTGGCATGTGCGCCGACGGTAACGGGAGCCACCAATTGCGTATCGGATCCAATAAATGCATGGTCTTCAATAATGGTTTTATGTTTGTTGACGCCATCATAATTGCAGGTGATGGTTCCTGCACCGATGTTGACTTGTTTACCAATTTCCGCGTCTCCAATATAGCTTAAATGATTGGCTTTGCTACCTTCATCAAATTGGACATTTTTGGTTTCAACAAAGTTGCCTACTTTACAACGCGACGCCAATTGTGTGCCAGGTCGAAGCCTTGCAAAAGGACCCACTTCACAATGATCGGCAATGACACAGTCCTGCAAAATGGAATGGGGGTGTATCAAACAGTTTTGACCAATACTTGCATTTCTAATAACGGAATGTGCTCCAATCCGAGTATTTTTATCAATGGAACAATCGCCTTCAAAGATGACATTAACATCAATTTGAACATCGGAAGCACAGTTTAGCGTGCCACGAATATCGATGCGTTGCGTATCTAAAACATGAACACCTGCATCAAGTAATTTCATGGCCAAGTGTTGTTGCCATGTGCGTTCAAGTTGATGTAATTGCGCAAGGGTGTTTACGCCTTGAATCTCAAAAAGATGCTGCGGCTTAAGACTTTCAATTTGGATATGTTCAGCAACAGCCATGCCAATAATGTCTGTAAGATAATATTCACCTTGGGCATTTTGTGTCGAGAGCTTGGGTAACCAATTTTTTAATCGATGCGCATCTGCGCAGCAAATGCCGGTGTAAATTTCTTGAATTTGTTTTTGTTCATGGGAGGCATCTTTTTCTTCCACAATCGCTTGAATTTGTTGTTGCGCATTGCGAAGGATGCGACCAAAACCAAAAGGATTGGGTAGATTTGCTAATAAAAGCGCGAGACCATTTTCTGTTGAATGTACCAATTGTTGTAGCGTTGCCAATTGCGTTAATGGGACATCGCCAGATAAAATTAAGACTTTAGCTTCATGGGGAATATGGGGAAGGGCTTGTAATACAGCATGCCCAGTTCCCAATTGTTGCTCTTGGTAAATCCAATGTATATCGCCATCGGTGATTTGTGTACGAATTTGTTCTGCTTCATGCCCAATAATGACATGGATTTGTGAGGCATTTAAATTTTTTGCCGTTTGAATCACATGACGCAGCATCGGTTGTCCGGCAAGGATATGCAGAACCTTGGGCAAGTGTGTTTGCATCCTTTTACCACGTCCAGCAGCTAAAATCACAACATGCAAAGCTTCTATACGAGACATAAATCACCCATGGGTTAGAACGTTAAATTTTGGTATCTAAGACTTTATGTGGAAGACTTTCATGTCGTCCAGCAGGTGTCACGATAACATAATTTAATTTCTTTTGCAGTTCTTGAATTTTGCTAGAACCCGCATATGTTAAACCAGAGCGTAATCCACCGATGATATCAGCGATAATCGCATGGGCTTCTTCACGATAAGGCACTTCGGTTTGTACGCCTTCAGATGTTTTCCAGTCATTCATATGACCAATAAAATCTTCTTGAGCTTCACGAGATGCCATGCCTCGATATAGCTTAACTTTCTTTCCATTTTCTTTGGTAATAACTTCGCCAGGGGTGTATTCGGTTCCTGCAAGCATACCACCAATCATGACAAAGTCGGCACCAAAGGCAAGGGCTTTGACCACATCACCGGCTGTACGAATACCGCCATCTGCAACGATAGAGCGATCGGTTCTTGCGCAATCCATGATACAGGTCAGCATTGGAACACCAAACCCTGTTTTGATGCGTGTGCTGCAGACAGACCCACCCCCAATACCTGCTTTGATGATGTCGGCCCCACAAGAAGCAAGGTAGTCGGCTCCTGCGTATGTCGCAACGTTTCCAGCCATAATGCATTGGTTAGGTAACAATTTTCTTAATGTTTTTAGTGTCTTGCCCACATATTTGGCATGGGCGTGCGCGACGTCAATACAGAAAAATTCAGCGCCAGCATCTCGAAGCGCCTCAGCACGCTCAAGTTCAGCCGGAGTGCAACCGATAGAGACGAAGGTTTGTCCTGTACACGCTTTAAATTCTTTAATATTATCTTCAACGCTTAAGAAACGATGAAGCGCACCCATCGCACCTTTGCTTGACATAAAGTTAGCCATTGAGCTTTCTGTCACTGTATCCATATTGGAACTGATTAATGGAACATTTAGCGATAATTTGTCGGTTCTATCTTTCATGCTGATATCGACAACGCGTCTTGATTCATGATGGTTGTAAGCTGGAATAAGCAACACGTCATCGTAGGTAATCGCAGTAGTACTCATAATAAAAAACTCCTTACAAAAAACGCGCAAACCCCACGCTTTTTGCAATGAGTAGTTTGTCGTTTGGGATTATAATTGCAGTCTAGCAAGAAGTAGAATACCCTAGCAGGCGCAATCTAGTTGTTGAAATTCAGATCGTATATTTTGCCCAATAAGAGCCTTAAAAGCAAGAATTTCCAGTGTTTTCAAACCAATTGAGAGAGAAATGTCTTTGCAGGAACAATAATCGGCGCATTGCTCTCAAAGCAACTCTTGTGGATATAGGGTGCTTGAATAACCACTTGAAAAGCATGCTCTGCGCCAGTTTGTTTTTGAAATTCAATGAGATGAGGGCTTATTGGCTGGTTATTGTTCAGTTTAACCTCAACGAGAAACCAAGCTTGATGATTTTTTGTGACGAGAAAATCCACTTCTTTTTTCTCTGTGGTACGAATGTAGTGAAGATCGTATAGACCGAGCCCTCTATCCGTCCAATGATGAACGGCTTTTAATAAGTGAGCTGCGACAAAATTTTCGGCACGCGCACCAGCATCTTGGATGGTCGACCAGTCCCAAAGAAACAGTTTGGGCTCTTTGAGTAAAGAACGAGAAATATTGGCCGACCAAGGACGAATGCGATAGCAATAAAAAAATGTTTCTAAAACATCAAGCCAACGTGTGACTGTATCAACAGAAATGCGAGTATGTTTTGCTAAGTTCGTGTAGGTGATTTGTTGCGCTGCTTGCTGTGTTATTAGCTCCATGAGCAATTGCAGTTGTTTTAGGTTATGTATGACATTGATATCTCGAATATCTTCTTGAATCAGCTGTTGTTTTCTAAGATTCTGCCAGCGAATATGGAAGGATTTTTCCCGTTTAAGAAAAGGTTTAGGGAAGCCGCCGAAGTTCCACAAGGCATTAAAATCTGCTTCGAGAATTTCTGTTGGAGAACTAATTTCTGTGGAACGAAGTGTTGTTCTCAAACATTCGCCAACGGATATAGGATGCATTCGGTATGGAAAATAGCGGCCCATTAAGCTATCGCCGCCTTTTTGATAGATATCTAGTCGAGCACTACCTGAAACGATAATATGCATTTTTTTGCCATAAGCATCATAAAAGCCCTTTAAGAAATTTTTCCAGTCGGGATGTTTGTGAATCTCATCAAAAATAATGATAGGTTGTTGCAGAGATAAACGGTCTAGCCCCAGGGAGGAAAGGCCAGATAAAATTAAATGGCGATGCTCCTCTATATCCCAGTTTAAATATAGAGATTGGTCAGATAAGTTTTGAGCTTGCTGGCAGCTTGTGGTTTTTCCAACTTGACGAGGGCCAGAAAGAAATAACATTTCATTATCATTTTTTAAATGATGTTTAATCAACGCATCATAAATTCTTTTCATGATTTAAGGAATACTGGGTCTAATATGATTATTTTAGGACCTATCGTAAAATAATCAAGATTAATTTACGATGCATCGTAAAATAATGAGAATTGATGGTTTGGAAGAAAACGGATTAATAAACTGAGTGCTTAATTTTAAAAAAAGACTTGCACATTAAGCACGCGAGTCAAAAAATAAGAGGCCATTCGGATAAAATGACCTCCTGTATGTTACATTTGTTGCGCGGCGTATTGAGCCAGTCTTGAACGCTCTCCACGAGACAAAGTCATGTGAGCACTATGATCCCATTGTCTCATTTTATGAACGGCATAGGTTAATCCAGAGTTTGTTTCGGATAAATAAGGCGTATCGATTTGTTTGATATCGCCTAAACAAATGATTTTACTACCGGGACCCGCACGCGTAATCAAAGTCTTAATTTGTTTAGAAGTTAAGTTTTGTGCTTCGTCGATAATAATGAATCGTTTTAAGAAAGTTCGACCACGCATAAAATTTAAAGAACGAATCTTGATTTTATTACGAAGTAAATCTTCAGTTGCAAAACGTCCAAAATTGCCACCGTCTTGACAACTATGTAAGACTTCAAGATTATCCATTAATGCACCCATCCAAGGCGTCATTTTTTCTTCTTCAGTGCCTGGCAAGAAACCAATGTCCTCGCCCACGCTGACCGTTGCACGCGTCATGATTATTTCGGTGTAACGGCGATCGTCTAATACCTGAGTCAAACCGGCAGCAAGCGCCATCAAAGTTTTACCTGTACCTGCCGTGCCAGTGAGCGTGACAAAGTCAATCTCAGGATCAGTGAGCAAGTTCATTGCAAAATTTTGTTCACGGTTGCGCGTGGTGACTCCCCACACTGCATTTTTGAGATGCGTGAAATCTTTCAGCGTTTTCAGCACAACGGTTTTACCTCGGATCTCGGTGACACGCGCGTACAAGCTGGGTTCACCAGGAGATTCGAAATACACAAACTGGTTGATGTGCAATTCAGGAACGATAGGGCCGCTCAAACGGTAAAAGGTTTGGCTTCCACTTTGCCAACTTTCTACCGACTTAGCGTGTTTGATCCAAAAATCGTGCGGCAGCGCCAATGCACCCGAATAAAGCAAGTCGCCGTCTTCCAACGTTTTGTCGTTTTGGTAGTCCTCTGCCAATAGACCGAGTGCGCGCGCTTTAACGCGCATATTGATGTCTTTGGAGACCAACACTACAGGGCGCGGTGCATATTGCACGCGCAAGGCTTCGACCACGCCCAAAATTTGGTTGTCTGCTTTGCCTTGGGGCAGGCTAGGAGGAAGCGTGAAATTCAGTGGCTGGGTTTGGAAAAACAAACGGCCACCGACTTCACGGTGGCCCGTGCCACTGAGCAAGATGCCGGTGGTGATGTCTGGTTCTTGGTGGTGCGCGACCAAGGCATCGAGTGAGCGGCTAGTTTGGCGCGCATTGCGCGCAACTTCGGTCATGCCTTTTTTGTTACTGTCTAACTCTTCCAGCACGATCATGGGCAAGAAGACATCGTGCTCTTCAAAACGGTAGAGGCACATGGGGTCGTGCATCAACACATTGGTATCGAGAACGAACAACTTAGTAGGCCCTGTACTTTTTGCTTTTTTGGGTTTTGTTGCTACGCGCGCTGTTGGAGCTGTTTTGCGCAAGGAGGTTTGTGCATTGCCTTGCAATATCTCAGGCGCCATCAATTCTTGAACTAATTCGCCGCCACCTGAACGATCAAAGCCTTCCACCGAGGGGCTATGGACGTGTCTTTCGATTAACTCTTCTTGTTCACTGGGGCGACGTGCTTGTCGGGTTTTGGCAGGGGCATCAAATGCTTCGGTATTGAGGAGGGCGGCGCGTTTGGAGGGTGCTGGTGGCAAGGGCATGAGTGAATAGACTAGAAAGTTGAAACATGATGCAGACGCACAAGAAGTGAAAAAGCCGCCTGGAGGCCAAGGCGGCTTTTGATGAAAGAGGCATTCACAACTTGCAGTGTCATATAAACACTATAACCTATGAATTTGGCTTGTACGCGTCAGTTACCCACCTGATTTCTTAAGGGCTTTCACTGCTTTTAGCACTTCGTCCACGTGGCCTGGCACTTTCAGTCCGCGCCATTCTTGTTTCAACGTGCCATCAGCGCCAACTAAAAAAGTGCTGCGCTCGATACCTTTGACTTTTTTGCCGTACATGATTTTGTTTTTCACGACACCAAACATGTGGCACATTTTTTCTTCAGTGTCATCCATGCTAATAACTTCTACGGGCTTGGTAGCAATTTGATAGATAGAGCCTGTGAATGCAACAAAGACAATTAAAGGAATTAGAGCAATGACGATCGATTTGAGGATTTCTTTGC
>DDPL01000078.1 GCA_002342175.1 Legionellales bacterium UBA2469
GTCTCTCCGAGCGCGCGACCTAACCCCAACATAATTCCGCCGATAATACCTGTTCTGCCATACGGAATGATGATATGGATAATGGTTTCCCATGTTGTGGAACCTAATGCATAGGCTGATTCTTGAAGGATATTGGGGACCATTTCAAATACATCATAAATGACAGAGGCAATATATGGAATTATCATAATCGATAATACGATGCCTGCTGTAAATAAACCGATTCCAAAAGAGCCACTGTCAAACAAGGAAAACCAACTAAAATGCTCGGATAGCCATGGCTGAATGGTATTGCCTATAATTGGGGCTAATGCAAACAATCCCCACATTCCAAAAATAATACTAGGAATGCCGGCTAACAAATCTATCATAATTCTCAAGAATTTTTGCAATTTAAAAGGGGCTATTTTTTTAATAAAAACAACAATTCCAAAACTTGCTGGAATGGCAATAAGAAGCGCTAAAAGGGATGAAGTTAATGTTCCAATAATACACCCCATCGCTCCAAATTGGGAAGTAACCGGATTCCAGTCTCGCGTAAAAATAAAACTGAGACCAAAACGTTGGAATGTGGGGAGACTTTTAGAGAATAAAATAATAAAAATACCAANNGACATGACAAATAAAAAAACAACAACTAAGCATACATAATAAAACCCATCCTTATTTGGAGTTGATTTCATCATTTACATTCCGTTTTTATTTTCATATTTAAATTTTTTTTTCCATTCGTTTTCAATATATTGAACAACATTTTTAGGCAATGGTACGAAATTAAGCTTAATGGCTTCAGTATCACCGTACTTAAATGCCCAATTAAAAAAATTTAATATGGCAATGCTTTCTTTGAGATTTGTGGTATGAGCTTGTTCTTTCATTAAAATAAATGTGGCCCCAGTGATTGGCCATGCATTTGAAATTTTTTGATTGGTTAAAATTAAAAAAGGCTCCTTCCAGTTTGCATGTTCAGCCGATGCTTTAATTGTTTCTATGGATGGTTCAATGAATTGATGCGCGCTATTTTCTAGAGACGTATATTGCATTTGATGGGTTCGCACATAAGAGTATTCTACATATCCAATTGAATAAGGGATTTGTTTGACAAATACGACAATGCCGTCATTTCCTTTTCCACCAAGGCCAATAGGCCATTGAACATAAACATCATGACCAACCTTTTTTTTCCATGCGTCAGATACTTGAGAAAGATAATAGGTAAATAAAAACGACGTACCGGAACCATCGGAACGATGAATGACGGTAATTTTTTTATTCGGCAGTATAACGTCTGGATTTAAATTTTGTATTTTAGAATCATTCCAATGAGTAATTTTTCCCATAAAAATCTCAGCAAGAATCTCTCCTTTCATTTTTATAGGTGCTTTGATTTCAGGTATATTGTATACAGGAACCACACCTCCTAATAAAGTTGGGAACTGAATTAAGTGATTTTTAGTTAATTGTTCTTGAGTTAGGGGTTTGTCTGTTGCGCCAAAATGAACAGTTCCTGCCGTAATTTGTTGTATTCCCCCTCCGGAACCAATTGCCTGGTAATTAATTCGAACATGCTCATGTTTTTCATAAAGTTCCGCCCAACGAATATAAATCGGTGCTGGAAATGTTGCGCCTGCACCAGATACATCGATTTCTTCAGCCAATATAGGAGATGAACATAGGGTTATGCCCAGCATTAAAAAGATTTTAATTAATGAGTTCTTTATCATAAAATGTCTAATTCCTTGAATAAGAAACTTGTATGCTAGTTACGCCTAGCAAGTTCTTAAGTTGCTCAGCAATCGATGTGATGCTGTGACTATCTTTTTTTCGATGGGTTGTTGCCAATAAATGTAATTCAGACGAATCAATACCATATTGAAGGCTGATTGTTGATGTTAGAATTTTATAACCAAATTCTTTAAGTGGGACTGAGATTTTATTGAGTTTAATTTTTGATTGATTATCAAATTTCATATTGACGACAATTGAGTGCTTTGATGGAAGGTAATTTTCAATATTAAACATCCACATCATTAAAGAATATTGAAGCGCGGTAAATGCAATTGCTAAAAAATAAAACCCCAAGCCTACTAAGATTCCCATGACAGAACAAGCCCAGATTGATGCGGCTGTTGTTAGTCCTGTAATAGAAAATCCATCTTTTAAAATAACCCCTGCGCATAGAAATCCAAGTCCTGTTACAATCCCTTGAATGACCCTTGTTGGATCACAACCTGTAATTAAAGATGCTTGAGCGCCATACCAATATTCTGGATGCCCAAGTATCACAATTAAAGCCGCAGATGCCATGGATACTAGGCCATAGGTTCGCATTCCTGCGGCACGACCATGATAGGAGCGTTCATATCCAATAATTAAGCCAAGACCCAGCGCACCGAGAAGGTTTAAAATCATCATAATATTGGCCATAAGCATACTTTTAGACCAATAATTTAATAATTGAGATAAAATGACGTCAATCATTCATGAAATCCATTTCAATTATGCATCTTAATAGTATTATCAAAATAACGCTTGTGATGCCAACCTGTCAATTAAATTGATGGTTGAGTCATCATTTCTTATTTTGCTTTTAAATTTTAAAGCTGGGAACATATTTCACTCGCATTATTTAATGGTGTATAAAAAATCATGGTTAAAAAAAATTTATTGTGTTGATTTATTATATTTAATTAATGTAAAATATATTATTATCCTCTTTTTAATGATGAATAATGCCATTAATTTCTTCAAAAAAATCTTTATTTACGCCGACAAAAAACCTTGATGTTGAATATTTTTTTCTTAATTCAGAAGACGATTCTAGCACATCGAGTGTTACCCTTGAAGGCAATGAGCTTCACAAAGATTTAACTATGGGTTGTTCTCAAGCTCTGCAACTCCGAAAAGACTTGAGAACGAAAACGGGAAAGCCAGTATATAAAACTGATTTAAAGGATATCAATTTTGCAACGATGGGAATGACCTTATTGTATTCTGATACGGATACATCAGAAGGTTATTTGGGGGATGATGTCTTATCACACTATTTGCCAGTACAATCACCTACCAATGCTCAACGTGTTGTTTCAACCATGGATTTTTATTCGGATTCTTATTTACAGGCAGGTGTTACTGATAATAAAGCCAAGAGATGTCATCTATACAATCAAAGTTTAAAAAATCGCGTAAGTGCTTTTTCAAGCATGTCTAATCAATATCATCTTGGATCAGCAATATCAGATGTTACAAAGGTTCAAGAAGTTATAGAATCATCGATGTTTCATGAAACTTATCACCATACTGAACAAGCGGGAATGTTTTATATTGAATCTGATGTATATATCAATTTACTGTTGAGTGAACTAGAAAAAATTGATGCTGCTCTATTTTATGGATTTGTACTTGATATTCATACGCAGCGCACAATGTGTGCAAACTGTAATTTATCATTATTGGGTATGCAAGAAACCGCATCTGCTGGTTTCTTAAATAAAGTTGGTCATGCGCTTAAAAAAAGAAATATTGAGTTAAATGATATGGGTATTTCATTTAGCGCGCGCGTTAGCGGTGAAACGATATATGGCGGGGCACCTAAAGACGCCTTTAAGTTACCCGATGATGAATCAATTCCACATAACTTATATCCTCAAATAGAAACTGAAGTGTTTCAGAAACTCATTCCATTCAGTATTCCTAGTGGGGCACAAGCAAAAAAATCGATTTACAAAGGGGCCTTATTTGCCAGTACTCATTCAACCAAGTCGAAGTGGGAAGAAGCCATTGCTGGATGTAAAGCTTTAAACATTTAAGTATTTGATGCAATTCATAGGCCCAGATTATCTATTTTTAGTTCTTCTGAGTTCAGACCATCAGATGATGAGCCATTAGAAAATAATCCACTCTTGAATGGTTTTGGTGATAATACATTCTCATATTTACAGAATGTTTGTTTTAACAAACCAAGCCATCTTTCTAGCTCATCAATACTGTATTGGCGCTCCTCAAGATCAGTATGAGCTTCAACTTTTTCATGTTTTGAAGGCATGGTTGCTGTAGATGATTTTTTTCCATCTTCATGACGCAGTTTTTCTGTGTGTAGTATTCCTGATTTGGATTTCCAATCATTGAAAAATAATCGTTTGGTTTGCTCTATTATTTTATCTCTGTTCAGTAACTTTTCTAAGTTATCGATATCGTCCTCGGTCACTTGAATTTTTTGGGAGATGATATTCAGCAACGATTTTTTTTGTTCTTCAAACTTTTCTTTTTCAGCACTTGTACTTTCAGATTCGAGGCTTAAAGGTGACAACTTTGTTTTAAGTGTATTCGTTTGAATTTTCTTTAATTGACAGAGATCAGTTTTCTTGTTATACAATTGTTCTGTAGTCATTGTGAGAATCAAAGAAAATGCAATTCGAATAGGTGGTTTTTGTTCTCTTGATTGCTCTAAGAATTGACGGGCTTTTTGAGCAGTTTTACCATCTAACCATTTTTGTTCTGAAACATTTAAATGTTGAGCCCAATTAAGCGTATCTGAAGAAAATTTCCAGTTTTGAGGCCGATTTGATGTGATTAGACTTTGATTTTGATTGGCTTTTACATTTATTTGATAAGCTTGTTTTAAAATTTTTATAGTCTGCTTGCGTGCAATTCGAATATTTACAGGCTCAGCTTCTATGATATTTTGAGCAAGTTCTAAGTTTTTTTGAAGTGTATTGATATGTGCATCAACTCTTTCACCAATACGATTAGATTCAGAAATGTTTTTTAGCACACTTGCAAAATACTGAATAGCTAAATAACGTATATCAAGTGATTTTTCAGCGCTTTTTTGACTTTTAAATGTCCTAAATGCATTCATCATTTTATCTCGTATACCATCTATGAGTAATGATGAGCCATAATGATAAATTGAATTTAATTTTCTTTCCAAGTCATTGAAATAATCATCATTACTTATTTCTAGGTTTAAATCATCTCTGTTTGATGTTCGTGATGGATTTGGGCAGTTATCATGGATATATTTTAATTTTGATTCAATATCCAAAATATCTTGCAAAGAGCGTTCTGCTTCACGATATAAAAATTGTAGTTGATTGGCAATGATATCTGTGATTTCAGTATCATCACGAACTTCCAATTCTAAATTATCTTTGTTACGTCGAATATCTCTGGCTATTGCTCTTATATCTGCTAAATTCATTTCTCTAGGTATTTTCGAATATTGTAGTTTTATGGAATTGTAAACTTCCTCGGCTTTTGCATGATGCTGTTTTTTCAATTGAATATGCAGTTTTTTTGCGATGCTATAAAGTTGCCTAAATTGAACAGCATCATAGCCTTTATTTAGGCTCGATAAATGATGGATTATTTTAAAGTCGGCTTGTATGCACGCGCGTTTAAAAAATTTCACGGGTGTTAAATCATCGGAATATTCAAGATTGTTTTTATAATCCAAGATTATATTACGTTGTTCAATGAGTCTTGCTCTATGAATATTTAAATTTGCGCGTTTTTGATGTTGTTGATGTGTAAGCCAATGATCTATTTTATAAATCTCTTTTGCACTCTCAACTTCTTTTGTCGCTGTATGTTCAATATTTTCTATCTCATGAAGCACATCGGTAGTAATCTTATCTTTGATATCGACTTTATCGGAAAGAAGCATTTCCCTAACATATTGACTATAAATCTTGATTTCAATGAAACATAATTCAATATGTAGGAAAATCGTATCTGCAGATTTTGGGTTTGACCTTTCGATAGAATCGTGGATATTTTTAAGCTCTGTATAAAATGTATCGATGGATTCCGCAGATGTATCTTCAAGGCCATTATAGTAAGCAATAGAAAAGCTAACATCCTTCATTTTTAATAAGTGTTGAATACTATCATTGATTTGCAGCTTGCAATTTTTGCTCAAACGCATGCGTGCAATATTTTCTCTCGCAATTAATTCACTTCCCATATCAAATGAGGGTAACTCATCAATCATATTCAGCATAAGTGAATAATAAATGTGTGTGCCTTGTTGAATTTGAAAGATTTGTTCGTTAGCTGAAAATGATTTTTTTCGTGCCTCTAATAAGCGAGTATATTTTTCTGTTTCATAAGTCGGATGACTACGCGATGCAAATAGAGCCAGATTTGCGGATTCTAGCACTTCACGTAGATTTTCCAAATCTTTGTCTAAATAAATTTGACTTTCATTCATACATGCAATCCAAGCCTTGGCTGCATATGCGGCATATTTTGATAAGTACAATGGGTGGCTCATGTTTGTTTCACTATCAAAACTAGACTGTATCGCGTCAAGAGTCTGCTTTTTAATGAGTTGAGCATCTTCTTTTTTATACTCTAAATTAAATTCTTGTGACGCATTTTGCGTTATTAGCGATGCAATTGAATCATCGTAACATTCTAATTCTTCGGTTTGTTCACCATGCGATATTAATCCATAAATAAGTTGTAAACGCTTTTCATAGTCGTTTTGTCTTTTTGCAGTCCATGGACATTCAAATTTTTCTTCAGGGTATCTTAGATCTGCTGGTGAAGATTGCGTTTTATGAGAGATTGGCTTGAGATGATAAACCGACTGATGTAGGAAAAAATCAGGAACTAATCGTCGAAGTACTTCAATATGAGCCTCTTCTAAAATTTCATTGCTACTCTTTGTTGCAAAATTAACACCTAGATCAGCTGTTGTTTCACCATTGCCAATTAAAATCAGAGGATATTTGGAATTTCCATCCAATGTTAAATTTTTACGATGCTTAGGTTGCAATCCAAAATTGATTCTTTTTTCTGTATTAAGAATAGGGGCATGATTTAATGCCCCTATAATTGTGTAAGGTTTAAAAGCATATTTTTTTCCAGTTGATTGTAGAATATAAGAATCAAGTCCACCGAGCAAGCTTCTAACCGCCGGTCCACAACGTCGTAAGATATGATTAACATCTTCATCAAGTTCAAGTGTTTTTCGAGTACCAATTTGAGATAAATGTAAACGAAAATTTGCAAAATCAATGCTTGGCCAATCTCGATAACTTAAGCTATCTGAAGAAGGTGGTATTGCTGCATTGATAAGCGCACGTACAACATTGTTTTTTTGTTCACGAAGTCGCGCAATTGCGAAGGTTTTCATGGCATTTACAAAAAATCCCGCAAGCTTCATGTAACCATTTTCACCGGCGGCAAGTCTTAAAATTAAAAATTGGTAGCGATAACTTAAAATACTGGCCACCCGTTGAGAAATAATTTCATAATCTTGGGAAGGAATATAGTATAACATTTGTGCTGAATATAAGTTTTGCTCTGCTTCTGATTGTTGTCGCTTTTCTTCATAACTATCTAAGATAGTGTTATTGAGGGCATTTGCAGCTTCAAGCGTGATGTTTGCAGCTGTACCAATCCCCATAGGAGCACTGTTTGTTGCATCTTTTGCGGCTTGAGTAAATTGTAAGACTTGAGCTTTTTTTTGTTTGTTTCGATTGGTTAAAAAGCTTAAATAATCTGCGCGCTGCGCTGCTAATTTATTATGCTCTTCTTGTGCATTTAGCATCGCAACAACGCCTTTTTGAATGACTGCTTCGAATTCTTCTCGCTTATGTTGGATAATTCTATTCAATGTTTGGCGGTCTTCTGCCGTCATACGAATAATAAAGCGCTGGGATTCATGTATCATGTTCGCCACATCAGGTTCCTTCTGAAGATTAAACATCATCTTTTTGACCTAAACTTTAAAATATTTTTTATATTTCTTCAATTTTTTTTTATGTTACGATAAAAATACATCGACTATAAAAAAAGACATTCTTCAATGCGACTAATTCATTTGTTTAAAGATTTTAAAGAGATATTTGGCGTGCTGGAGGGAGATATTTCAGGCGTAACCATTGACCCTAATCGATGTCAACAGGGTTTTTTGTATGTGGCGGCATGCAGCGAAACAGTGGATTCAAATCGTTTAGGCGAGCGATTGGATGGACGTGATTATATTAAATTGGCCATTCAAAATGGTGCGAGAGTAATTTTAACCACACCCGACGTGAAGTACGATAATCCATCAGTCCTTTTTCTTTATCATACTGAACCGCTGTATTTTTTAGGCTATCTACTCAAAGAATTTTATCAATACGAATATCCATCAACCATTGCATTGGTGACAGGAACAGATGGAAAAACATCGACGGTTGATTTTACAAAAATGTTTTGGCATGAAATGGGCCTCACTGGAGCTTCGGTTGGAAATTTAGGAGGAATTAGTCATCTAAACAAACTTTATTGGGAGCCTCATTTTACATTAACTGTCCCTGATACACATGGCTTACATCATATGTTGCATCAAATGAAAAAAGACCATATCGAAAATGTCGCATGTGAAGCAACTTCACATGCATTATTTGAGCATCGTTTAACATCGCTTCCAGCTAAAATAGGTGTTTTTACCAATTTAACGCCTGAACATTTAAATTTCCATCAGACCATGGATGAATATTTTTCTGTAAAAATGCGTCTATTTAATGAAGTTTTACCTCGAGGTTCATGGGCCATTTTGAATGCCGATTGCAAATATTATGAACAGGCATCAAAAATTTGTCGTCAGAATGAACATCAAATTATTTCCTTTGGATATCAAGGAGAAACCATTCAATTAATGGAAAGTAAGTTAAATGAAAATGGTCAAACGCTGCAATTTAAAGTTGCAGATAAAATTTGGCAGCTACAATTCAACTTGCATGGTGAATTCCAGGTTTTCAATCTTATGGCAAGTATTGCTATATTAATGGCACAAGGATTTACAATCCATGATATTGCTCCTCTGGTTTCAAAATTAACTAGCGTTGAAGGTCGATTAAATTTCATAGGAAAGACACCGAAAGGCGGGCGGGTCGTGGTTGACTTTGCGCATACTATTAAAGGTATTCAACAAGCAATATTGGCTTGTCGTTCATTCACATCTGGAAAGGTTTTTGTAATTATTGGACCTGCAGATGGCCGCTCGCTTAAAAAAAAATGTATCAGTATTGCTGAAATAGCCTCAAAATATGCTAATGTAGTTATAGTTACAGATGCACATGTTTTCAATGATACAGCTGAATACTTGCGTTCGTTATATGTAATTGATGCTGAAAACATTATTGAAATTCCAGGACGAAAAACAGCGATTGAATATGCTTGTGGCCAATTAAATCAAGATGATTGTTTGTTGATTACCGGTTTGGGTCATGAAAAATTTTTAATGGTTGGAAATAAAAAAATTAAATATTCAGATGCAGATTTTTGTTCAAACTATCCTTAAAAAGATGGTGCATCATTAAAATTGAATCCATCAATCATGTAGTTAAATTTTTATAATTATATATAAAGCAAGGAGTGCTTTTCATGAATAAGTTTATTGTTGCATTGCTACTCATTCAACCTGTATTTGCTCAAGAAAAGCCAACAACCAATGAATATTGGTGGCCAAACAAACTCGATTTAAGCTCTTTACGACATCATGATGCCGATCCTCATGATAAAACATATCAATATGCCCAAAAGTTTAAATCTTTAGATTTAGATGCGCTTGTAAAAGATTTAAAACAATTAATGATTACTTCTCAAGACTGGTGGCCGGCCGACTATGGAACCTATGGGCCATTTTTTATTCGTATGACATGGCACAGTGCAGGAACTTATCGAACTGTTGATGGCCGAGGTGGAGCTGAAGGAGCTATGCAACGTTTTGCGCCATTAGATAGTTGGCCCGACAACACCAATTTAGATAAAGCACGTCGATTATTATGGCCCATCAAGCAAAAATATGGGGATAAGATTTCTTGGTCGGATTTAATGGTATTAGCTGGAAATGTTGCAATGGAATCGATGGGTTTTCAAACCATTGGATTTGCAGGTGGACGTGTGGATGAATGGGAACCTGAGCAAGTTAATTGGGGATACGAAAACACGTGGTTGGCTAGTCACAGGTATGATAAAAAAACAGGTGAATTACAAAAACCTTTAGCGGCAACACAAATGGGGTTAATTTATGTGAACCCCGAAGGACCAAATGGAAATCCCGACCCATTAGCTGCTGCAAAACATATTCGTGAGACATTTAGACGAATGGCGATGAATGATGAAGAAACGGTTGCTTTAATTGCGGGTGGTCATGCTTTTGGAAAAGCACATGGTGCAGCTCCAGCATCCCAGCACGTCGGTCCAAATCCAGAGTCTTCGCCTATCGAACAACAAGGATTAGGCTGGAAAAATAATTATAAAACAGGAAAGGGGCCTGATACCATCACCAGTGGGCTAGAGGGTGCATGGAGTGTTACACCAACCTTATGGTCCAATAGTTATTTAGAAAATTTATATCAATTTAACTGGGTGAAAACAAAAAGCCCCTCAGGTGCTACACAATGGGTGCCTGATAATCCAAAAACGATGAATATGATACCAGATGCTTATGATAAGAATAAAAGACATGCCCCAATTATGTTTACAACTGACTTGGCTCTAAAATTTGATCCAGCTTATCGAAAGATATCTGAGCGTTTTTTAAAACACCCAGAAGAACTTAAACGGGCTTATGCAAAAGCATGGTTTAAACTGATTCACCGAGACATGGGACCTCGCTCAAGATATTTAGGTTCATTAGTGCCAAAAGAAATTTTTATATGGCAAGACCCCGTTCCGGTTGTAAATTACGATATGGTGAATAATCTTGATATTAATGAATTAAAATCAAGTATTGCGCAGTCAGGTATCAATAATGCTGAATTCATTAGAACAGCATGGGCAGCTGCTTCAATCTATCGTAAGACAGATATGAGGGGTGGTGCAAATGGGGCTCGTATTCGCTTAATTCCACAAAAAAACTGGGCTGTGAATAATCCCCAAGAATTGGATAAGGTGATAAAAAAACTTGAAGAAATTCAGATGCAGTTTAATCAAAAACAAACTACAAATAAAAAAATATCTTTATCGGATATGATAATACTTGCAGGGAATGTGGGTATTGAACAAGCGGCTAAAAATGCAGGTTTTTCTCTCGAAGTTCCTTTCTTGCCTGGGCGAACGGATGCGAGTCAAGAAATGACTGATGTCGAGTCTTTTGCAGTTTTAAAACCGACAGCAGATGGCTTTAGAAATTATTATGAAAATAAGAATACCAGTTCACCAGAAGAAATGTTAATCGATAAAGCCAGCCAATTAAATTTATCGGTTCCTGAAATGACCGTACTAATTGGTGGAATGCGGGTATTGAATGCCAATTATGGGCAAAATTCACTTGGCGTTTTAACGAATCGTCCTGGCACCTTATCAAATGACTTCTTTATTCATTTATTGGATATGTCTACTGAATGGCGTCCTACATCCCAAAAGGGTATTTATGAGGGGATTGATAGGCATTCCGGTCAGTTAAAATGGAAAGCATCATCGGTTGATCTCCTTTTTGGCTCAAATTCAGAATTGCGTGCTGTTGCAGAATATTATGCACAAAATGATATGCAACAAACCTTTATCAAAGATTTTGTTCAAGCATGGACAAAGGTTATGAATACCGATCGTTTTGATGTGTTAGCTAGTCATTGAGGACTTGCTAACACATTTGAATGTTGTTTTTTTTGTTTTTAAACTTATTAAATACATGACATGTATTTTTTTGTGATGTACGAAATAATCAATGGAGAAAAAAACTACTGTTGAAGATAATAACCTTGTTGTTTTTTAAATCAATTTATCTTTTTATAGATTATTGTGTTTAAACAAAAAACTACAATAGAGGCATGACATTGCAAAGCAATTGCATTTCGATATAATGATGTTTTTTTCTACTTATGCGCAAAGTTAATACATTATTTGAGTATTTACGACTCATTGAACCTTCAGAACATCCCTTTATTTTTGAACGAACCAAAAAACAACAGGATATCGATGTTTATATTCATCAACTTGAGTTGACACCTCAAATTTATTATATCCATGATATTCCTTTTGAACGAATTGCTCATTCAATAGAAGTTTATCCAACCCAAATGTTCAATAAAATTTTTAAAGAAGATGAATTTTCTTACTTTAAATATTCTTTATTAATAAAGAATAGTGTTTTTGATAAGGAACAGCGTATTGAAATATTGATGACCGAGCAAGGATTTATAGATGAAATCTATATTTACTCGAGTGATGAAGATGCAGAATTGGGTTACAAAGATCTGCCACAACATGAGTTGGACGAAGTGGTCGTGTCTTCTGAAGAAATTATGCATTCTTTTTATCAAAAAGCACATCAAGCACAACGATCTTATACTCAGAAGCTTTGCATTAAATGGGATGAACAAGTCGCACAACTTCATAAAATGTTCTTCAATAATGAAGAGGGTAGTATTTTAGAAAAAATGTTTGAGTTTTATGAAACATTGTATGCATTAAACCTTTTGTTGCCATCTGATTATCATTTGTTGCACCAGAAACTTACCCACATTCGACATTTAATGTTTACCCAACCCGCTGACGCAATTGACACATCAAGCGAAAATATCATAGTATCTTTACAGGCAATTGATCAGATGCGAACAATTTCGGCTCAAACGCCACCAAAATCAGAACGTTTAAAAGATGGTAAGATTGTTTTTCATCCGGATTATTTATCACAGATTTCACAAATCATCGCCTTATCAGAAGATGTGCTTAAATCATTATTTAGTTTAGAGGAACGTTTTCCAATTGAACAATTTATTCATATAATCGATTATTGCCATGTCCAAATCCGTGTGAAAACAATCCTTTTGGATTTTTTAAAATCACAAGTTATTTTAAAAGATTATTCTTTTTTTAAAACGACACTTGAATATTGTGGTCACCGCGCTCCCATGACGCTTTTAGATATGTTAATCAAACAGAATCGATTGGATGAATTAAAAGCACTGATTCAATATATTAAGCCCACGTATCCAATGATTCACCAATTGGTCATCAATCTCATTCAAGATAATTATCTAGCAGGTTTTTTGATAATCAATCAATTGTATCCGATTGATTATTTACAACCTGGTCCTGATCGAAAACCCATAGCAAGCCTTGTTTTTAACCTTCCTTATGAGCACGAGATGCGCCAATACTTAATTAATGAACATCGACAATTTCGAACGATGAGTTTTTATCATCGATTTTTAAAACAACTCAAAAATTTACCATGGCATGATATCAAAGAGGATTTGGCACTGATTCGACGTTTAATAGCAAAATCACAACAGCCTAGCAGTAGCTCTTTATCTATGTTTCAAGAAAATTATCATATTGAAATGGTATTGAAAGAAAAATTAGAATTTCACAAGATCATACAAGAAGAACTAAAACATAAAATTATTCAGCATAAGTCAGTTGATAGTTCATTAACACAAGCCGTCATGACAATTGTGTTTACGCATGTAAAACAATTTAAAAAATTAGTCATGCTCGCGGAACCTCATGTCATTTTAACACTTTTTGATAGATTTATTGAAGCCTCTAAGAATTTAAATTTATTACTAACAATAAGTAGTGAGTGGAAAGAGAACAAGCATGGTTTTGGTCCAGCAGCAAAACGTCAGTCAAAAAAAATCAATAATAAATTAAATGAATTATTAGAGAAAACAAAACGTGATTCTGATTTTATTACCCAAGAAATGAATCATCGATTAGGGGGCGTAAACAATGAATTATTATCCGATTTGTATGACCTTTTGGAATACTTAGAAGACTATAGCAATCTTAAAGAACCGGAAATGCTTGATAATCTTCAAAAGAATTTGAGCACAATAAGAATAAAATATGCTGGAATAAGTCAACAAGAAGACTTATTGGTCACTGAATACTTTTTTCTGCCATTCAATGAATTGCTGCATTCAATTGATTTAGAAATTAACGAATTAAATAACACACTCAAAGCAGTTTTTTGAGGTTGGTCGATAACAATAAAATTTTAATATGTCGATTGCTCACATTTAAATTATTTATGAGAGCAATCGATTTTAATTTTAGGTTCTAAGAAAGAAAAGTTTTGTTAATGGATATTAATAATTCTTGCGTTGTTACGCTTCCTGACGAGGTGCTTACATATGTAACTAAATGTAATTCAATAGTTACGATTGAAAATCTTCACTTCTTCAAATGGCATGAATTTATCATTAAACCAATTGCGACATTTTCATGGAGTTACAACATTTTCTTTGATACGTGTATTTATAGCGAGCTTTATGAGCTATAATTACCCATATAGAACTGAATTTTGGATTACAGATGATATACGATGATGAAGTGCGTCAAAAATATCCATTGTTTGATAAAATGTCTGATAAGGTATGGAATCGAGTATTTAAAGGGCAGAAGTTCTCTAGCTATCTCAATGCTAAAATAATTAAAATGATTGAGGAAAAAGAGCCTATAGAAATCGTGTTTCAAGCTTCATATTTTGTAAATTATGATATCTGGCTAGCTATTCAAGATTATCATCAACTATCTCCTCAAGCTTGGCGTAAATTGGCGGAAACCTTCTCAGTGCCTGATTTTTGGCAAGAATACGTCGCTCTTATTTCAGGTAATTTAGATTATTTGGATACTTATTTTTTTAATGATCCGCAGTCTTTTAAAAATAGTTTCCAAGAATATGAATATCAAATGTTAAAAAACGCAGCAGATGATGATAATTTCCATATAGTTAATCGTTTACTTACAATTTACTCTGAAGAACTTCAAGATATTTTTCAAAAAAGAGGAAACGATATCATTCGAGCTGCCATTCAATATGGGCATTTCGAATTTGTTGAACAATATCTCAAAATCTACCCAGAGGGTAGGCTAGAGGCATTCTTAAATGCGCTTAAAATGAATAAAAATTTAATATTAAAACAGTTTACTCAAGATGAAATAGATGAATGGTGTAAAACAGAAGGTGAAAAAATTTTTAGAAACGCATATCTATCTGGAAACGTTGAAATGTTTGATGAATTGTTAAGGCTTTTTGATCAGGAAGAAAAGTCTGAATTAGTCAAGAAATATGCCTTTGATGCACTCTGTCATTCCGTTGGAAATAATAACATTGCTATGTTAAAAAAAATCGACATTTTACTTGATACGGATGAACTTCGTTCTTCCATATTGCATTTCTATAGTCGTAAAGATTTGTTTGCAACAGCAGTAAGATATGGAAATATTGAAGCTTGCGAATGGATTAGTTCAATAAACTTGAATGATGACGCGTTTTTTTTGGCTGATAATTGCCTTAGTAGCGCACAATTTAATCATGATTTGGCAATGGTCAGTTACTTGGTTAAATACGCCGAATCATGTGGAAAAATAAAAGAATTGATATCTGCTTATGGATATGATGCCTTAAATATGGGTGCTTTCTACGGAGATATAGATATTTTTGAACTTTTAGCGTCCAAAGTTTCTTCAGAAGATTTTACTAAATTTATTAAAGAGGGTATTTATAATCAAATATATTATGCAGCTTTGCAACGAGGACATGAAAAAATTGCGGACTATATAGAAGATGCTGCGAGACGATATGGATGCTGGGAGGATATTAAGGAACAAAATCCTAGTTTTAAAGTCATTGATTTAATGAAACAGTCCCCGAAAATTATTCAAAGATTTTTAGAAAACTTGAATCATCTAGAAAAAATTAATTATCAATATATTAAATCATATCTTGCGGAACAATGGGAAAAATTCATTTTAAATCCACATTCTTTTTTAGAAAATTATCCGCAGCAATTCAATGCTTTAATGCAATATGCCATTCAAACACATCAAACTATTGGCCTTGATTTATTACAAGTTACGAATATAGAAAAGTATGAAAATACATGGCTAGAACTTGCTCATCGTACAAAAAATGAAGGTTTTATAACCTCATATCTTAAATTGCCAGGGATTTTTGACAAGATTTATCATGATAAATCATCTAAATTTAATGATTATCTGCTTAAATCTTGCCCTGAAGAGTGCTTAACTGAAACCGATAGGATGAAAATTAATAATACCTTGCATAATGCCTTGAATAAATTACGCATGAATCATGTTATACAATTCGCAGATAAACCCATTCCATCCCTACAACTCTCAATTGATTTTCAAACTGCTTATGAAATGACTTTATTTAAAAAATACTTGGGCTTTTCTTTTGACGAACCAATACAATACCCAACCCAGCAAACCATTGAAATATACCGAAAGCATGGAGATGTTAATATACAAAGTTTGTCAGAAAATTTAAATCAAATACAAGCCCAATTTGGTTTTGTAGGTAAAGATCCTGGGTTTATGATCATTGGTGCGATCCAAACTTGGATAAGTTATGACGAGCATCATAAAATATCTGCGTTTATTAAAAAGACACAGCAAGGGCAGGGTTACTTTTGTTTATCGGTTAAAAATCCAGAACAAATTGAAGAGCATCAACAAGCTGATTTAGAAAGCTTGGTCGTTTTATTTCCTAAGTTGTGTGAAAAAAACAAGATTAAAAAGATAAAGGAGGATTGGGTAACCAAACGCAGTCATTTAGAATCTAATACTGAATATTATGAGTTCAATATCAAAGCAGATGATTTTCATGAACTCATGCTCAAAGAAAGTGATAATTATCGAGGATATCGAAATTCAATATATTCTGTTTATCATTTGGCGCATCCTGAAACACAATATTACAAATCGGATACGATGTGTCTTTTCCCTATTCAACCCTTAGATTCGGAAATGATGATTCGTAATGCCGGGTGTAATGTTTCAGAGGTTTTATCCGTACAATTGAGCGCATTAATTCAAACATTATTTGATGAATATAAAACAACTTCAATTGGGGGACATCATCAATCAAAAATAATAGATGATTTTGGAGTGCATTCTAATGAATTAATAGCCGCCGCATTAATGTGCGCTGGTGCTTCAGAAAAATATATTAAAAAAAATAGTTATCATGAAGCTTTTAATGGATTCAATACTCTTCCTCTTATAGAAACGAAAAAACAATATATACAGGATATTGATGTAAGCAATCTATCCATTTATGGGGTATCAGCAAATACACAAAGTGAGTTATCCACATTAAAATCTTTTGAAGTTCCTATAGATGAATATCTTTTGGCATTAAAAAACATTTGTCGAGAAAAACCTGATGTCGCTAATAAAATTCAGGATCTAATTGATAAAATGGTTATGTCCGTAAAATGCTGTA
>DDPL01000084.1 GCA_002342175.1 Legionellales bacterium UBA2469
GTTATCGCCAGGCGCTTTTTTTTTGCATAATCCTTTATTATCGCCCAAAAACGCATAAAACTTCTTTTAAATAAACTAAAAAATTTTTTATTCTCGAATTTTAATTAACATTCAATTCTTTTTTTTTATTTTTTGCTTCTTTCTTATCATTTTAAATTACTTGTAATTTTCTCAATTGAATCATAATCTTAAAGTATTACGTTCAATTGGAAGATATTTTGTATAAAATTTTTTTATACATATTCATTTTTTTAATCGTGATGTTATCTGGGTGTAAACCACGATTTAAACACCATTTTAATGGGTATACGGATACATTATACTTGTATTTGTCTTCTCCCTCTCAGGGCTATTTAAAATACCGACCAGTACAACGAGGATCCTTCGTCACCAAAAGACAATTGATTTATATGCTTGATTTAGAACCAGAAGCTTCCCAAATCAAAGCTGCTAAATATGCGCTTGCTCAATCGAAGAGACAATTAATTGACCTGCGCATGCCACGGCGATTACCAGAAATAATGGCCATTCAGAATCAAGTACTACAAACCGATACCAATATTGCGCGTGTGCAAAATCATTTGAACCGACTTTTAAAATTAAAAGAACAACAATTTGTGGATAAGGACACCCTTGATTTTAATGAAAAAACCCTACAGGAGCTTAAATATCAAAAATTACAATTTGAAGAAAACTTAAAACTATCCAAAATGGGAGCGCGTATTCAACAAATCAATGCCCAGCGAGCAGCGATTCAAATTGCAAAAAACCGTGTTAAAGAGGTGGAATGGTATCTCCAATCAAAAATGATGAAAGCACCCTCCAATGGTTATATCTTCGATGTATTTTATTCAGTTGGTGAATTAGTTCCTGCTGGAAAGCCCGTGGTCTCTATGGTTATACCGCAAAATAATTATGTAGAGTTTTTTGCTTCGAGTGAAGATGTTTCTTCCTTGAAATTACACGATACCATTTATTATCAGTTTTATGGTGATAAACAATACCATCCGGCACGCGTCTATTTTATTTCTCAAAGTGTCGAATACATGCCTCCAGTGCTTTTTACTCCGGAATACCAACATGAGCTGGTTTTTCGTATACGAGCCTTACCTCTTAATGCCAAGAACTTTACCATTGGTCAACCCGTGGAAGTATTTATAAAATGAATGATTATGTCATCGATGTAAAACAATTAAAAAAATCTTTTGACAACAATGTTGTGGTGAGGAATTTAGATATCCAAGTTAGTAAAGGTGAAATTTTTGGTTTTTTAGGTTCAAATGGGAGCGGAAAAACCACGTCGATTCGGATGATTTGCGGTTTATTAACACCGGATAGTGGAGAAGGTACGTGTATGGGTTATTCGGTGCTTCGTGAGTCAGCTCAAATCAAAAAAAAAGTTGGTTATATGCCCCAAAAATTTTCCTTGTATCAAGAACTCTCCGTGCGAGAAAATTTAGAATTTATTGGACAGTTGTATGTAACGGAGCATTTACAAGATAAGATTGAAGTGATATTAAATGATCTTTTTTTAAAATCGCGAGAGCATCAATTGGCAGGCTCACTTTCTGGTGGTTGGAAGCAGCGTTTATCACTGGCCGCTTGTTTACTACATGATCCCGAGGTTCTCCTTTTGGATGAACCAACGGCTGGTATTGACCCACTTGCACGTCGAGATTTTTGGGATTTGATACATGGATTGAGTTTAAAAGGTGTCACAACGCTTATTTCTACGCATTACATGGATGAGGCAGAACGGTGTCAACGCTTGGCTTACCTATCCGATGGTTCGATATTGGTAAAAGGTAGTGTTGCAGAAGTCATTGCGGCCACGCATTTGGTCACCTATAACTTATCTGGGGATTTGTCTTCAGCCCTTTTACTTGCTTTAAAAAATATGCCTGGAGTAGTACAAGCGGCATGGTTTGGACGACATTTTCATGTGTGTGGTTATGATGGTCAATTGTTAGAAAAAGGCCTTTCACAACTGTTTTTATCCCATGTTTTTGAATATGGTAAAATTGATTCAACTTTAGAGGATGCATTTATTGCATTGGGGCATCATCAAAAATGGGGTGATGTATGAAATTCTTTTCTTTATCTCGCATGTTGGCTGTGATGAAAAAAGAATTTAAGCAGATGCGGCGTGATCCAACAACGTTTGCGATGATGATTGGTATTCCATTAATTCAAATGACTTTATTTGGATTTGCTATTGACTTAAATCCCAAGCATTTGCCAACGGTTGTCGTTATGCAGCAGCCGAGCCCTATTGCCCAAGATGTCGTGCAAAAAATGTCGACATCGAGATATTTTGACTTTATCGCGCGAACGCCATCTTTGAAAGAAGCAAAAATGATGCTCAAACGCAATAAGGTGAAGTTTATTGTCTATTTTCCACCGCATTTTTACCGTGACGTCGTACGTGGTTTAAAACCAAAAGTTTTACTCTTAGTGGATGGGAGTGACCCAATAGCGGCAGGACGCGCTGTAAGTGTATTCAACGATATTTCATATCAAGTCGGAAAGGGACGTTTGTCACATTTATGGGCTGCAAATGAATCTAATGATCCTCGAGTTTATCAAGCGGCGAGTATTTCTGCATTTAATCCAGCAGTCAATACGGCATATCATATTGTGCCTGGGTTAATGGGGGTTGTTTTAACCATGACGATGGTTGTGATTACGGCTCTTGCCATTACTCGAGAGTTTGAACGTGGAACGATGGAAATGTTACTGTCGACGCCGATTCAGCCTTTAGAAATGATGATTGGGAAAATATTACCTTATGTGTTGGTTGGTTATGTTCAAGTCTGTTTAATTTTAGTGATGGGGATGAGTTTATTTGCGATTCAAGTGCATGGTTCGATTATTTTATTATTATTAATGTGTTTCCCATTTATTTTAGCGAATCTTTCGATGGGGTTAACTTTTTCAACGTTGGCCAGTAATCAATTGCAAGCGATGCAAAGTGCAATGTTTTTTTTCTTGCCATCATTATTGTTATCGGGTTTTATGTTTCCCTTTCAGGGTATGCCAATTTGGGCTCAAAAAATCGGAAATTGTTTGCCCTTAACACATTTTCTGATTATTGTGAGAGGGATTGTGATGCGAGGCAATGGATGGACGGAAATTTATCCCGAAATCATTGATATTCTTATATTTATGTTTGTGGTGATGACGATTGCCCTGCGTCGATTTAAACGAACATTAGATTAAAAAGGAACGTTTGTATGATGATATTAAAATCATTGACATATATGCACAATGATGTTCGCTGTCAGGGATGGGTGGCTTATGAAGATAATCAGATTCCGAAGCCTGGCGTGATGGTTGTGCATGATTGGTCTGGGTGCAATGAATTTGCTAAAGAAAAAGCACAAATGCTTGCAAAGCTGGGTTATGTAGGGTTTGCAATAGATATGTACGGTGAAGGTCGAACAGGAATAGCAAAAGAAGAAAAGCAGGCCTTGATGATGCCTTTGGTAAGTTCTCGCGCATCCTTAAGAGAGCGCATAGGCGCTGCTTTGAAGGCATTTCAAAAACATCCGATGGTTATTTCAGATTCAATTGCGGCAATTGGTTTTTGTTTTGGAGGCTTATGTGTTTTGGATTTGGCACGAAGTGGTGCGCCAGTCAAGGGGGTTGTATCATTTCATGGTTTATTGAGAAATGATGATGCATTACCTAATCAGCCAATCACCGCAAAAGTCTTGGCATTGCATGGTTATAACGATCCGATGGTGACACCCGAAGAGGTGAATGCATTTTGCCAAGAAATGTCAGCATCACATGTTGATTGGCAAGTTAAAATGTATGGCAATACCATGCATGGTTTTACCAATCCAGAAGCACATGATCCGGATTTTGGTATTATGTATGCACCAAACGTTGCAGACGATGCTTATCATGCCATGCAATACTTTTTAGCGGATATTTTATAGATGGAGATTGCAGAACGAATCCATATTTTGGTGGGCTCAATTGGTCCTCAATTGTTACAACGTGGTTGGATGATTGCTGTGGCTGAATCGTGCACAGGTGGTGGAGTGATGCAGGCTTTAACCAGTATATCCGGTAGTTCCTCATGGGTTGATGGTGGATTGGTCACTTATTCTAATGATGCAAAAAAGGATTTGCTGGGGGTTTCAGAAGAGATTTTAAATACTGTAGGGGCAGTTAGTGCACCATGCGCGCTTGCCATGGTCGCGGGTATTCGTCCGAATAAACCTATGCTTTTGCGTCTTGCAACCACGGGCATTGCGGGGCCCTTAGGAGGAACATCAAAAAAGCCAGTTGGAACTGTGTTTATTGCTTACCAGGTACCAAATCAATCTCCCCACGTGCACCAATTGGCATTAACAGGTACACGCGAAGAAATTTGTCAGCAAACTATTTTTTATGCATTGCGTGATTTGGTATTAACGTGTCTATATACGGAACACCAAGATGTGCATTGCTTTTATGCAGTGATGCTCGAAGATGAGGTGCTTCAAAAAGCTTGTCATGATTATGGCATGAAATGCGGAATCCAGGTTTTAAATCTCGAGCCAAAATGTANNATTTACATCTTACCTTGTCCTATGTGGGAAAGACTAAACCTGAGCATATCAGTGAACTATATGAACGTGGAAAAAAAGTGGCCTCACAACTATCACCATTTTGCTTAAGATTTGGGAGTTTAAAGCATTGGGCGCGCGTTAAGTCTTATGTTCTCGATTTTGAAGACATGCCAAGTGCATTAAAGGCACTATCGACATCACTTGGTACGTTGAATTTAACACCGCACATCTCTTTAAGTAAGCGGACGCCAGAAACGGGCATTCATTGTGAAATGGAAGCCTTACAACTGGATTGGAATGTGTCACATTTTTCATTGATGATGAGTTATAAAGGTGTTTTTTATCATGAATTAAAACAATGGCAGTTTGAAAAAAAGGAGTAAAATATGACCGATAGTTATACCCAAGTGACCCAAAATATCAGTACAGAGTTGGGGAAAATGCGTAAAGAAATGCCAGATGTGATGAATGGGTTTTCACAATTGGCTCAAGCAGCCTTAAAAGAAGGAGCCTTGGATAAAAAAACAAAAGAGCTCATTGCTATGGCGTTAGCAGTTGCAAATCGATGCCCAGGATGTATTGGATTTCACGCTCAAGCGCTCATTAAATTGGAAGCGTCTCGAGAAGAGTTTCTTGAGATGTTAGGGATGGCAATCTATATGGGCGGGGGACCTTCTCTCATGTATGCAGCCGAGGCCCTATCCGCTTTTGAAGAGTTTTCTAAGAATTAATAGCTCATTCGCCCAACCAACTTTTGAACCATTGAGGGTTGGGTTTTTGTGACATTTATCACAGGTTCATTAGAAGCTAGGTTTGTATTTGAACATTTGTATTTCTTTTGCAATCCTATAAACGCTAATTGTGCGATGGACATCTGGTTTTTTTCTGAATCATTTAATGACATTTCTTTGTAGGTATCATTAATCATATCCAACATCTCTTCAGCACTCAAATTTTTATTGGCGGGGGGGCAAAATAACGGTTTCCCTTGCTGTGAAGCTGTTTGATTGGCAGCTTTTAAGCCATCCCAAACTGTTTCGCAGGTGAGCAATAAGACATTCCGCGCAGAGCGACTCCATGCTTGTGATTGCGCATCGGCTTTCATTTCCATGCGAGGTAAATTTTCCGCGATGGACATATACCCTGCGACTGTATCAGCATAACAGGTGGATACAAAAAGTGTGCTCACTAACCAACCAATGCGCAAGTTATCCATAACTATCTCTCTCCTAAAAACCGGGATTCGGTTGAAACCATCCCATATAAGCACCAAACATTAAAAAGAACAGTAAAAGAATGGTTAAAGCAATACGCCATGTTAATGCCTTTACTGTTTTTATACCTTGGTTTTTTTCTTTAACCAAATAATAAAGTCCACTGCCCAGGGCAAAAAATATGCCCATGAGGATGAAAATAATAACTATTTTAGCTAACATTTGATATACTCTTTTTAGAAAATAATGATTAGACACATGATGAATTTGAGTTTAAACAATTTTAAAAAATTTTTCACGCATTCCTGTTTGGAATATCTTTTAATTTTGTTGCTGATGTTCATCTTAATCAAATTGGGTTTTTGGCAATTGCATCGAGCACATGAAAAACGCGCCATTATTTTGCAGTTTCAGGAACAGCAACGTTATCCGTCCCTTGTTTGGACAACCGATATGAAAGCCCCCGTTGCCTACCAAAAAATAAAGGTAGATGGCAAGCTACTTAAACAGCGTTTATTTTTAGATAATCAATTTTATCAACATCAAATCGGATATCATTTAATAGTACCGATAAAGATTCAAAATAAAATTCTTTTGGTAGATGCAGGCTGGGTAAGAGCGTCTAACCAAAGAAATAAATGGCCGACCGTGGACATTAAAAACCAAAAAATCTGGGAAGGAGTGGTATACTTTCCTTTAAGTTCTAAGGTAACCTATTTAAATCAGCTGGTGGATCATCAGCAGGGCCATCGAATGGTGATTGAACTTTTGGATATACCGAAGATTACAAGATTGTTACAAGGGGAGGTTTTGCCTTGGGTCTTGAGATTAGATAAAGATGATTCACAATTATTGAAGCGTGAGTGGCCGTTGGTCTCACTGAGTCCTGAAAAGCATTATGCCTATGCAGCTCAGTGGTTTTTTATGGCTTTTATAGCAGCAGTAATTTTATTATGGCGAATGATTAAAAAAAATGAAAAATAGAAAATATATTCAGATAATAGTGCTCCTCCTAGTTTTTATAATGCCATTGGCGGCCGCGTTCTTTTTGGCCAAAAATCCCGAGATTTTACAACGTTACGCCAGTACAAATTATGGACAGTGGGCACCTCGTAGTGTCCCTTGGCCGTTAACGACGAACAATCGCCCATGGCAAATGGCTTTATGGCAATTTAATGGATGTCATGATGCGTGTATGCAGCAACTCGGGGACTTGGCTAAAATTCGATTAGCGATGGGACGAAAAGTTTATGATCTTAACTTATGGGTTGTGGTTCCTAAAACAAAGCCGATGACGGAAGAACAAACCAAGTTTTTACAAAATCATGATATCCAAGTCGGGTATTTTGATGAGGCGATGAGCAAACAATGGCAAGAAATTTTTGGAGATGCACCAATTGTCTTGGTTAATCCTGAAAAAGAAGTGTTATTGATGTATCCGATGAAGCCACATGCCAAAAAAATATTTCATGACTTACAACTTTTAATCAAATGAGGGAGCATATGAACCCGTTTATATTAAAACGCTTATTAAATATTTCCATTGTGTTAGCATTAGGTGTCGTGATGCTCGGTGCATATACACGATTAACAGATGCCGGGCTAGGTTGTCCAGATTGGCCAGGTTGTTATGGGCACCTGGTATTACCATCTAAGGCGCATGACTTGGTTAATGCGCAAAAAAACTATCCGCATCTTCCTATTGAAAAAACAAAAGCATGGACAGAAATGGCTCATCGTTACATTGCAGGATCCTTGGTCTCTTTAATTTTGTTTATTATCGGTGCGCTTCGTTTTAAACGTTCTTTCAAATCCAAAGTTCCTGGTATTTTACCTTTTTTGCTGTTGTTGTTGGTCGGCTGTCAGGCAGCATTGGGGATGTATACGGTGACGATGAAATTATTCCCGCCAGTGGTGATGGGACATTTATTAGGCGGCATTTCTATTCTGGCGTTGTTGGTTTCTATTCGTTGTCATTTCTTCGCATTTAAACCCTTATTATCATCTTCATGGAATAAGTTTTTAGCGCTGGGAATGTTGTTATTATTTTTCCAAATTGCCTTGGGTGGATGGGTAAGTTCAAACTACGCAGGTATCTCTTGCACAGGTTTTCCAACGTGTAATGGAGATTGGATTCCATCGCTACATTTCAAAGAAGCCTTTAATTTCTTTCATCTTAAAAATATAAATTTTCAGGGTGGGCATTTGGATGTGGCTGCAAGAATAACCATCCAATGGGTTCATCGGGTTGGTGCGGTGTGTGTTTGGTTGTATTGGACAATTTTATCCATATGCATTTGGAGAAAATTTACCATGGCGTCTATTCGTTTAAAACTTTTGATGTTTAATATTTTATTATGGGTACAAATTGCCCTGGGTATATTAAATGTGGTTTATTTGTTACCATTACACGCTGCTGTATTACATAACGGCATAGCGGCCTTATTATTTGCAACATCAATAGGCTTGTATTACTCGATATTTGGTGGTCGGTTGTATGAAATTGAATAACTTGTCTTCGTTTCGGTGTATGTTAGAAGACTTTTGGGAATTAAGTAAGCCACGTGTTGTGGCACTCATGTTAGTAACTGTGCTCGTGGGGATGTTAATGGCACCCCATACTGCACCTTTAAATGCTTCATTAGTGATGTCCACTTTATTTGGGATTGCGTTTTGCGCAGGCAGCGCTGCAGCGATTAATCATCTGTTGGATTCTCATATCGATACTAAAATGCGGCGTACAGAAAATCGACCTGTTGCTACAGGGCGTATTACCTCGAAGCAAGCACTCATTTTTTCATCGGTACTCGCGACCCTCGGAACGGTTTTATTGTATTTCAAAGTAAATCATCTAACGGCATTATTAACCTTTCTCTCGTTATTAGGATATGCGGTCGTTTATACGGGTTTTTTAAAGCGTATGACCACGCAAAATATCGTTATTGGAGGCCTTGCTGGGGCAGCCCCTCCTTTATTAGGTTGGACTGCGGTAACCAATCACATTGATCCGCAAGGACTTTTATTGGTATTGATTATTTTTGTTTGGACGCCACCGCATTTTTGGGCTTTAGCATTACATCGTTTAAAGGATTACCAAAATATTGAAATACCCATGTTCCCAGTAATTTATGGTGAAAAATTGACACAATTACATGTGTTACTCTATGTATTATTGTTGATTATAGTGACAATTCTGCCCTACTTGATAGGGATGTGTGGTCTGCTATATTTAATCGGTGTGATGTTGTTAAATCTTCGTTTTTTATATTGGGCTTATGTGTTATATCAAAAAAATATTCCGCATGCGGCATTATCCACTTTTAAATATTCTATTATGTATTTATTAGGCTTATTTATTTTATTGTTAGCCGATCATTATTTATTCTGAGGAAATATACAACAATGAAAAACTTGACCTTTAAGGCAATCGGGGTTCTCTCACTCATGTTATTGTCCATTTTATTGGGTTTGGTTGCTTATCAATATCACCAGCGACCGATTGAATTGCATGGCACATTAGTCGAGCCAATGCGCGAATTAAAACCTTTCGAATTAATGGACACTGAACATCATTCATTTAATTTAGCAGCATTAAAGGGACATTGGACAATTTTATTCTTTGGATATACACAATGTCGTTCCATTTGTCCAACAACCATGGCAGAATTGCATAAAATAAACACCTTATTAAAAAAATCACACCATTTTAATATTCCAGTACAAATTGTAATGATTTCACTAGATCCTCAAAGGGATACGGAGCAATCGTTGGGACAATATGTGAAAGGATTTGATGCAGACTTTTTAGGTGCATTAGGCTCTAAGTCGACAATTGATGCCATGACTCAAGAATTAGGCGTGGTATATGATACTCAAGCGGCTTTAGAAAATAATCAAACCAATGATGGTCAAATTGATCATAGTGGGACGCTAACAATTATAAATCCTGAAGGCAAGGTTGTGGCATTTATGACGCCACCTGTTGTTGCTCAGGATGTAGCCGAGGATCTGGCGACATTGGATAAATCATACAAACGCAATGAATAGGTTTAATAACAATGAAAATAGCCATATTAGCAACAAATCCGAGCTTATATTCTCACCAGCGTTTAATGGAAGAAGGAAAAACCCGCGGCCATGAAATGGTGGTGATTAATCCTTTGCATTGTTATATGAATGTGAATGCTGAATCACCAACTGTGCATTACCAGAGCGGTCAAATTCTTAATGATTTTGATGCCATCATTCCACGCATCGGTGCCTCTAATACATTTTATGCCACGGCGGTGTTGCGTCAGTTTGAAACCATGGGGATTTATACCATTAATCAGTCAATTGCAATTTCACGATCAAGAGATAAATTTCGCGCATTACAGTTATTGGCTCGCAAGGGTATTCCTATGCCTTTAACAGGATTCGCACAATCGCCGGATAATACAGAAGATCTTATTCATTTAGCAGGCGGAGCTCCTGTGGTGATCAAGTTATTGGAAGGTGCGCAAGGTAAAGGTGTGATGCTTGCAGACAGCCACCAATCTGCTGTTTCGATTATTAATGCCTTTAAAAAAATGGGCGCAAATATTCTCGTTCAACAATATATTGAAGAATCAAAAGGCACCGATATTCGATGTTTTGTAGTAGGGGGTAAAATCATAGCCTCCATGGAGAGACGCGCCAAAGAGGGTGAATTTAGAGCAAATGTGCACCAAGGCGGAACGGCACGTAAAGTTCGATTAACAGCAGAAGAACGTGGACTTGCCATTGCTGCAGCTAAAACCATGGGATTGGGAGTTGCTGGGGTGGATTTGGTGCGTTCACACAATGGTCCATTGGTTCTGGAAATCAACTCTTCACCAGGTCTAGAAGGAATTGAAAAGGCTTCAGGCGTGGATATTGCTTCAAAAATTATTGCTTATATTGAAAAACATGCAAAACCAATCAGTAAAACAACACCATTTCAAGGTTAATGAGCGTCTTCGTTTTTTCCTTTGCCTAAGAGCCAATCCACACTGACTTCAAGCTCATTTGCAATGATTTCTAAAACGTCATGATTGGGTATCAGTTGGCCATGTAAAATGGACTCTGCCTTGAACCGGGGCGTTTTAATTAATTTTGCAAACGCCTCAATTCTTTCTGCCTCATGTTGAGGCAATCCGATACTATCTAATTCCGCATTTAAACGTTCTGCGAAAACTTTATTTGGCATGTTCAACACTCCATTCAGATTCATGAATGTTATATAGCATATAATTTCAAACATTGCCCAAATTTCGAACGTTTAATTTACCAAAATGCGGCGAAAAGCCCCTGGATTAATTCATGGGGTGTTTCAGATAATTAATGGTAAGATACTAATTTTAAGATAATTAAAGAATTTAAACATCAATAATGACATGAGCGTTGATGCTGGTAAGGTGACAATCCAAGACATGAAAATGTTTCGAATCACCAAAAGGTTCAAAGCGCCGATACCTCTTGCGAGCCCGACACCCAATACAGCACCCACAAGCGTTTGTGTGGCAGAAACAGGTAGTCCTAAAGTATTGGCAATAATTACCGTTGTAGCAGCTGAAAGTGTCGCGGCGAAGGCACGGCTTGGTGTTAATGCGGTAATACCACTGCCAACTGTTTCAATGACCTTTCGGCCATAAATTAGAAATCCAGAAACCACCCCAATACACCCAAATAATAAAGTTGAATTTAAAAGGGTTTTCGCGGAAAGAACATGGTGATCGAGTTTCGAATAGGAAAAAATTAAATTTAAAGGACTGGTTGCAAGCGCAACATCATTAGAACCATGCGCAAAAACCATAATACAAGCAGTCATTGCCATCAGTACAGCAAAATATTTCTCAACTTGAATAAAGCGCTCTTTACGTTTGATAATGATTTTTTCAGGGAGTTTATAAAGCACAATAATACCAATGATGGTGATAAAGGTACTGGTTGAAATGGTGATGAGGAGGGCTTGAATAAAATTGTAGCCTATCTTGAAATGTGTTAAACCTTTCAGAATGATCATATAAGACATCACAATGCCTACAATAAATAAATAGATGGGCATCATCCATTTGGCCTGTCTCAAAGGATCTGTAGAGATAAATATTGTAGATTGGATAGATATAAATAATGCATAAGCTGTTATGCCCGCAATCAATGGCGAGGTTATCCACCCCATACAAATATGTGAAACCGCTTTCCAATGAATAGCATCCATTCCAACGGCAAGTGCACCAAAACCAACAACTGCGCCAACTAAAGCATTTGTAATGGAGACAGGAACGCCAAAAAAACTAGCCAAATTCATCCAAATCGTACACGCCGCAAGTACACTTAACATCCCCATGATCAGGATATCTGGTTGATGTTCCAGAAGTTGGATATTAATTATCCCTTCTCGCATGGTTTCAACAACGCTTTCACCACCTAAAAAAGCACCCGCAAATTCAAATAATATCGCAATTGCAATGGCTGTTCTGACCCTAACGGCCTTTGAACCCATCGTTGTACTCATGACATTGGCCAAATCATTGGCTCCAACACCCCAAGTCATTAAAAAGCACAAAATAATTGCTAAAACCAATACTGTCATTTTAAACCTTTTGAATATGATTATCGTGCGATAAGAATTTGTAAACGGCCACCAATAGATTGAGCACAATCTGAAAGGTCACCAATCCATTGAAGAAGTTGATAGAGGAACATGGCGTCGATAGGATTTAATTGTTTTTCTATTTCAAACAATTGATGTCGCAGATGAGCCAGTTGTTCATCGCAATCATTTTCAATTGCGTCAAGGGTTACAATCATGTCTTCGACAATTTTGACTTCATTGCCTCGAAATCCTGTTTCAAGCAATTCATCGAGCTCATTAATTGCTTTACAAGCTTGTTTTGCAGCTTCTAAGCATCGAAGAAGGCAAGCATGTAGATGCGTTGTTAATGGATCTGGGATGATCATTCGTCGCCCCATCAGCAGTCCAGCAATATCTTTCGCCTTATTGGCTAACATGTCTTGTTTTTTTAGCAGCTCAAGTAAATCACTGCGCGCCACAGGCAAAAACAATCCAGTGGGCAAATGAAGTCGAAGTTCTTTTTTTAGCACATCGGCTTCTTTTTCTAAGTGAAGGATTTTTTGATGATGTACGGCTGCTTCTTTCCAATTCTGACCAAGAACCGCATCCAATAAAGGATCCAATTGTTTCGCACATGTATAAGCTTTATGCATGTGTTGTTCAATGGGCCGAATAGGTGAAGGTCCAAACATATTGAAAATATTATTCATCATCGATAAGAAAATCAATTCAAATGAATCAATATCTTATCATAAGCTTGGTTTAAAAGGCATCAATTATTTTTATAGAACCATAAGAATTGTATTGAAAAAATATAGTTTGTTCTGTAAAATAACAAGTGTGTTTATTGTGAGTTCACAAACCTTATGCAAATATTTCGTGATGCTGAAACGTATGTGCCCTTAACTGACCAAGTTTTAAAATATCTTGCACATTATAAACTATCTCATGAACTTAAAAAAATTCGGTTACAAATTTTTTGTCTTCTTAAAAGACAAGGAAATTTTTTGAATTTGCATCCTGAATGCACTAAATATTTTTTAGGACTCAATGAACATTCGACTTCTTTTAAAGACTTTGAAAATGAGCCCCGTGATATTGTAAAGTTTAAAAAAATGATGAACTTACTGTTCATGATTGAAAATATTTTAATGGGTATAGAAAATACCAATGCCATATTTAACTATGAAACGATTGCTCAATTCCATTCTGTACAAACCCAAATTCATGACGCCGTTCGTTTTTATTTGGAACTGAATGACAATCTTTGGGGGGTCGAGATAGAAAACCCATGGCTTTTTTCTGATTTACAGCATGTCATGATGGATTTATTGAGTATTTTCCAAGCCACCACATCACAATACGCTTCAGAAGAATTAATACTCAGTATAACCCAAAAATTGTCAATCATTTTAGGACATTTAAAAAATGGTCGTGAAATCGCGGCTAATCTTGGGTATGCATCAGGGATGTCTTTCGATCTTCTTTCCCCTGGAAAAAATGCACATTTTATCGGTCAATTGCTATCATTGGTGCCATATTCACTTGAGCAGCTTACGCACCATTTAAAATTGGTCACAGGACATGTCGCTATAGAGCAGGGACATATTCCTGCCCACCGATGGAATGAATTAGAAGCTCATTTTGAGTGTATTTTCTCAACTTTATCAAGGATGCAAAATAGCGCGTTTTCTGTCGGTTCAACTGCTATTTTGCTTATTTATAACTTACGACTAGTCATTGATTTTTGTCGGGAATTTTCACAAAATATTGGGCATTTACGCTCGGAAACCCAAGAGTATTTCAAAGATAAAATTCGTCATATAAAGCTCGATGGGTTACCACAACTAATACTGTTACTTGATAAGTTAGAAACACAATTAATGCTTCAAGAAGGAGCCATCACCAATAAGGCTTGGCCTTATATTGAAATAATATATCGTTCGCTCATTAGGATGGTCAGCCGTGTGATTGAATTTACCGATAATGATTACGATATTTTTTGGTTAAGAGAAGCAAGATGGAACGAAACTTTTATTCAGGCACATTTAAAGAATTTAGCGTCATATGAAATCGAAAAAATATCACTGCATCAGACGATTCAAAATTTTGAGAGATATGATTCTTGGGATTTAGAATTAGAATTTAATGAAAAATTTGCTGAAATAGCGCCTTTTTTAAGGAAAATCGATGCAAAGTTGTATAATCAAATATTGCATGTCATTCGCGAAAATGGTGATAAGCAAGGGATATTTTTAGCGTTTAAAAATGCAAAAAGCCGAATGTTGGTGCGTCAGGCACTCGAACAAGAATATCAACAATACAACTTATTGCACAGTATGTTTGCCTCACGAATCGAAACCCTCGAAAGGCATGCTAAAAAAGATTTATCATGGATTGTCCAATCTAATCACATCGATATTGATGAATTGGCTAATAATATCAATGGGCGTTATGCATTGGTCATGAAAAAAAATCCGTCACCTGAATTGGCCGCATGGTACTTCGTTGATACAGTTCAAAAAACCGAAAAGAAATGTGAATTAGATAAGGTGTTTCATACATTAGAACAACGCTCACACATAGAAGGAGTCCCCCAGAAATTAACACTTGGAGAAATTCATCGTGTTGAAGGGCTCGTATCTAAAATATGTGATGCAGATATGCCTTCGTGGTTTGAAACTTCTGTGGACACGCAAACACCACCATCTTTACAAGAAATTTATTTTCAAATGCTCTTGATGAAAAGAGCTTATCGCAATGCTTGTGATTTTTTTAATGGACTTGCGAAAGTGACTCAAAAAGAACAAATTTTTCACGAGCTAAGCCACAAAGAAAAACAACCATTGCAAAATGCTTTGAATGGATTCCATGATCTGGTTTCTATCGACCGCAATTTAACAGTAAATGGCATACTGGACTTGAAAAGAGTGTCACTTTTACAAATTAACAACCAAATTAAAACACTTGAACAACAATTTCAACCGTTGTATCAGATAAATCGCCATCAACAAGTACATGTTTTACAGATTGTTGAGCGCGAAGATTATTTCTTAAAATCCAAGCATCATTCAAAGAGATTAGCAGAGCTACAAAAATATTTCTCAGAAATTTTTAAGATGTATACGGATCCTGTTCAAAAATCTTTTTTAGATACACCTGGCAATCTGTATCCTAACCTAAATTCGCCAGATTTGATTTTACTTGAACCGCAGCAAGTTGTAGAACAAAAATTGGTTTATAATATTTTAGGACAATTGAAAGCCTTTTGTGAAAATTTGGAATCGTATAAAATTTCAAATTTTGATGAGGGGTATTTCAAATTACATTTAGATATCATTACGGGATTGGTCAATTTTAATAATTTGACGTTTTATTATTTTAAAACAGAACACCATTTTGATTTAATGAATCAATTTAAAAGAATACTCACCGACCGACTTCAAGATGTATCAATTAAAATGGATTATTACGGCCCAGGCGACATGAATTTGCCATTGGATCAAAAACCTTTCCATGGGGTTTATGAATGGATTCATCGGTTGTATAGCTTAAGCCCTATTATTCAAAATTTAAATGAAAATACCCAACTTTCCGAGTCACAAGTACGAGATATGCGGGAGCAATTTGCGAAAGTGGCTAAGGAAGTTATTGATGTAATAACTCATACCAAATCATACTGGTGGTTATTTTGGCATGTTCCGAGTATTTCTAAATTACTTGTGGACATAAAAGATAGATTTCAGGAAGCATGTGTTGCATTACGTACTCAGACCATTGATCATTTGTATGATTTAAAGTCAATTTTATTTAAAGATCTTTTATTGGAATGTGATCAAATTGAACTTGATTTAGGTATTCATCCTCGATATTTTAGTGATCAAGTTTTCATGATGGTGGATATATGTTTCAGTAATTTATTAAAACCCTTGAGTTTTGATATTGCTAAATTTGCAAAGTTAACACTTAAAGCAGAACTGGGTCCTATGCGCAGAAATGCCTTGTTGGTGAGTCGTCATGATATCCAATTGCATCAGTCATCATTACAATCACAATTGGAGGATATCCTTCATTTTGAACAAATTAAAACAAAGCATGCCTTCAAGAAAATTTTACCGTATTTGGTGAAATACAATAAATGTAGAGCATATCCCAGTCCCAATGAATTATTATCGGTAACGACCATTGAACAAGATAAAAATTTTCGACGCTGGATTGAAGAAATTTGTGTCCAAGATATAGGAATGCGAGAAGCAATTTCTGAGGCTGGGCAATTACCCAATTTTGCTGAAAATACATATAACGATATCAATAGTCTCAAAAATTTTGTTAAAAATGCAATTCAAGGACTCATTGCAACAGATGGCATGAAATTAGCCATATGCGAGAAAAAAATCCAGCATCTTGACACTGAAATGGCAAATGAAGAAAGCGATATTCCTCATATCATCATGATGCTCATCGATGAAAAGTTCTCTGAAAATGTTCGCCGTATTTTAGCGCGTATGCCATTTTGCAATGAGGTGTCGCAATTGTGTGACACTGCTTTCACAAATTACATGCAGGAACATCGTGCACGTATTGTCACTCATATGTATCCAATTGTTACAGCGCAAATGGAACAAATTACAAGTATTCATTCACAAGATGACGCCTATGCTGGTGTCGCCAGTGAAGAATTTTATCAGCAAATGAATGAGGCAGCAGAAATTTTTGTGGAAGAATATTACCAGAATTATTGTCAATTGCATGATATACTCATGGAACTGGAGGCATTTGAACAATACGTTGCTTTACAACAAGAATTGATTTCGACACAACAATTCGTATGGTTTGAAAGTCAAACAACACTCGAATTGAAAGCTCAAGCGTTAAAAAATCAGAGAGCCTTTGCACTCAATGATGCAATACCTATTCAGACCCGCTTAGACGATTTAAAAAATAGCATTATGGCACCCGAGTTCAAACAAGCGATGTGTGCTTCTGTATATGCAAAAGACTGGGGCATTACCTTACTGTCACAATATTTCTGGCAATGGATGAGATGGTTAGGACTTTACCAATTCGAGCAAGATAAATTATATCAAAATCTAGAAGCTGAATTGAAGGATTATTCGGTGGAACCTATCGCATTATCAAAATATGGATTATTTATGGAACGTCATGCATTATATCAAGATGATTTTATTCAAACGATTCGTGAAGGTTTAAGTTTTCAATGATCAAAATTCTTATAATGGCCATGACTTGCCTGATGTCTTGTGTTTCAAACACGCATCCGGTGGTAAAGATATCACAAAAAAAACAATATCTAGGTCGTACACCTGTGATTATTCGTCATGAAGATTATGGTCCCGGGAAGGTTTTCGTTCACGTACACGCTAATGAAACCACTGCATTGACAGCGGCTCGTCATATCGCACGCAGACAGGGTGGTCATATTATAACGTTGGTACATGAAAAAAAACGAGACGTGACTTTTAAATATCATGGTAAACATTACACGTTTGACCCGAATCGAATCTATACCCGCCAGGGCATACGCAAAACGCTTCGTGTGCATCATTGTCAAAATCGACAAGCTGAAAAAATCATTGCAAAATTTGCTAAAACATTTTTATCAGAAATTCCAGCCGGAAAAGTGGTTGCAGTACATAATAATGCGGGATATTCCTTGCTCGATTATCTACCCAAACATTCTTTAGCCCATGATGCAGAAGAGGTTTATTATAATAAACCTTACGAGTCATATCGAAATTTTTTCTTAGTCACCAAAGCCCCTGATTTTTATCGATACAAAATCATGGGATATAACGTTGTTCAACAAGCACATGATGTCACCGATGATGGCTCTCTTTCGGTTGCGTTATCGCATCGCACTTATGTCAATGTAGAAGCAGGATTTAAACAATTGACACGCCAAATTCGTATGTTAAGCGTGGCTTAATTTGTCGAATTAAGTGTATGTTAGTTCATTATTTTTTCATGATATGTAAAGATATCGTTAGATTCTTTGTTTTTTAAGCAAAAGATAAAACCTTCACTATACTCAGATCATAAGCATGAATGAAAGAGCGAATCATGAAAGCACACAAACTTTGCTGGGCTTTAATGGCTAGTGTATTGATTCAATGTAACGGATGCATGATAGACAAAGATATGAATCAGGACTTGCAAGTGCAAAGTGAAAGTAAACACTATAGTCCAGGATTCACAGGGTATTCAAGTGGTTATGGTGGGTATGGTGGGTACCTCAATGGTTATGGACCATCATTTTGGAACCCACGCTATTATTACTATACCAATTACGGTCAGGGCTTTCCCTCAGGGGGTTAGTCTCTGGCGCGTGAGACGTATTCGCCTGTACGCGTGTCGACTTTAACCATTTCTTCCGTTTGAACAAATAGTGGAACGCGTACCACAGCCCCTGTTTCTAAAATTGCAGGTTTTCCGCCACCTCCTGATGTATCACCACGAACACCTGGGTCAGTTTCTGTAATTTTCAATGTGACAAAATTAGGAGGTAAAACACTTAATGGTTGATTATTCCATAGTGTTACCACACATAAGTCTTGTTCTTTAATCCAAATTTTTGCTTCTTCAATCGCATTGCTGTCGACCGCGTATTGTTCGAAAGTATCTGGAACCATGAAATGCCATAATTCGCCATCAAAATAAAGATAGGTCATTTCAATATCAACAATATCCGCAAGCACAAAAGTCTCACCGGCCTTAACCGTGCGCTCAATGACGCGACCTGTTTTTAAATTGCGTACCTTAATGCGTGTGAAGGCTTGTCCTTTCCCAGGTTTTACAAACTCACACTCTAAAACGTTACAAGGATCGCTCTCAACGAGAATTTTTTGACCTTTTTTGAAGTCATTCATACCAACCGAAGCCATTTTTTCTCCAAAATATGTTATATTGTTGCGTTTTAAGAAAAATTGTTAGCAGCTTAACAATTATTTAATATAAATGCGAGTATTAATGGCAAATTGGCAGGAAGAATTATCAACTGGTTTTAAAAACGCAGCCGATTTATTGGAGTTTTTGGGCTTGAAGCCCAATATGGCCAATGGGGATGCCGAAAAATCTTTTAAGACGAAAGTTCCTTTTTCTTTTGCAAAACGTATAAAAAAAGGTCATATAAATGACCCTATTTTGAAACAAGTGTTAGCGGCTTCAGAAGAGATGGTTGAGGTGGATGGCTTTGTTGAGGATGCGTTAGAAGAATCCAATTACAATCCTTTGCCAGGTTTAATTCACAAATACCCAAATCGTGTATTACTGGTTTTATCCGGCGCCTGTGCGGTGCATTGCCGCTATTGCTTTCGGCGACATTTTCCCTATCAAGATAATAATCCAGGAAAAGCAGGTTGGGTTAAGATTCAGTCCTATTTACTTGAACATCCAGAAATCAACGAAGTCATCTTAAGCGGAGGAGACCCACTTTTGATGCCCAATCAGAGTTTTAAAACATTCCTTGATTTGTTATTGGCCGTTCCTCATATCAAGACGTTAAGAATGCATTCACGCATTCCAATTGTGTTACCATCACGAATTGAAGAAGAGTGGTTAAGTTTATTAAATACTTATCCATGGCAAAAAGTGATGGTGACCCATGCCAATCATGCCAACGAAATTAATCATGACGTTGGTCATGCTATATGTAAACTCAGAGAATATGGCTGGACTACATTAAATCAAGCCGTGTTGTTGGCCGGGGTTAATGATGACGCTGATGCATTAGTTGCATTGAGCCAAGCATTATTTATCCATGGTATTCTACCGTATTATTTGCATTTACTCGATACGGTGAAAGGTACAGCACATTTTTTTGTATCCCAAGAGAAAGCATTGGCTTTGTTTGGATGTATACAAACCCGCTTGCCAGGATATTTGGTACCCCGTCTGGTTCAAGAAAAGCCAGGCCTATTACATAAAACATTGGTTAAATGATAAAAATCTATTCGAATTTGCCCAATCTCTTGTTATATTGATAAATAATCGCATGGGTTTTTTCTTAAGGATGAGTAATCATGGCCAGCATTTTAATTTTATTATTCGCCAGTGTTGTTGCTGTTCATCAGGGGATCTCTTTAAAGCATTGGTTTATATCTGCTGCAATTTATGGTCTTTTAAGTTGTGTTATTTTTGGTTGGTCATGGAGCGAATGTGCTATATATGAACTCTTTTTAGGAATGGGGATTTTACTATGGATGCAATCTTCATGGCTAAGTTATATTACCCACTTTTTTTATAAAAATTTATCGCAATTCATACCAAAGTTATCTCCAACGGAAGAAGAAGCATTACAGGTAGGAGATGCTTGGCTTGAAAAAATGATTTTTCAAGGCAACATTGATTGGGATAAATTAAAAAAGTCCAATACGCAACTAACAGAAGAAGAACAAAAATTTCTAGATGAAGAAACGCAAGAACTCTGTGGCTTGTTGAATGAATGGGACATTTCACAACAAAAAGATCTCTCCCCAAAAGTCTGGCAGTTCATCAAAGACAAAGGTTTTTTAGGTATGGTCATCAGTAAAGCATATGGTGGTAAGGGGTTTTCCGCCAGAGCGCATTCTGATGTGGTGTTAAAAGTTGCCAGTCGTTCAGCGGTTGCAGCAGTCACGGTGATGGTTCCTAACTCCTTAGGGCCAGGTGAGTTATTGATGCATTATGGTACTGAATCTCAAAAGGACTATTATCTACCACGATTGAGTAAGGGCATTGATATTCCTTGTTTTGCTTTAACTGAACCCGAGGCCGGAAGTGATGCCACGTCGATTCAATCAAAGGCTGTGGTCTGTTATGAAAATCAAGTTCTTGGGATGAAATTAACCTTAGAAAAACGCTGGATTACTCTAGCACCTATTGCAACTTTAATCGGCGTCGCTGTTAATCTACGCGATCCTGACGGATTATTAAAAGGTGTGGGGCAGGAGGGGATTACTTGTATTTTAATTGAACGAGAAACAGATGGATTAATAATAGGTCCTCGACATTTGCCTGCAAATCAACCATTCATGAATGGTACCATTCGTGGTAAGGATATTTTTGTACCCATTGAAAACATCATTGGCGGTCAAGCACAAGCTGGACATGGATGGAAAATGTTGGTGGAGTGTTTATCGGTGGGGCGCTCTATTTCCTTACCAGCTTTAGCAACGGCATCATCAGGCGTGTCATATTTAACAGCGGGTGCTTTTGCAAGATTACGTCGTCAATTTAATACGGAAGTGGTTAACTTTGAAGGTATTCAAGAAAAACTTGCTTCCATTGCAGGACTACATTATTTGGTCAATGCAAATCGATTGATGACTTTAGCAGCTGTCGATGCAGGTAAAAAACCTGCTGTTGCCTCGGCGATTGCGAAATATTTTAATACAGAGTTAGCAAGGCAAGCGATTAATGACGCCATGGATGTTCATGGGGGACGTGCCGTGGTTGAGGGGCCTCGTAATTATCTTATCAATTACTATCAAGGGATTCCAATTTCAATTACGGTAGAAGGAGCCAATATCATGTCTCGGAACCTATTGATATTTGGACAAGGTTCTATGGTATGTCATCCTTTTGTTAAAGAAGAATTTTACGCCATTCGAAATAAAGATCCAAAAGCATTCCATCAGGCGTTTGTGGGACATGCCCAATATTTTATTACAAATTTTTGTAAAGCATGGGTCTCAAGTTGGACTGGTGGTTTGCTGAGTACAGTTGATAAAAATAAGGCCATGTATCAACCGCATGTTCTTATAAGATTGAGCTATGCTTTTGCATGGATTGCAGATTTTGCTCTTATTACGTTAGGTGGAGATTTGAAGCGTAAAGAACGCCTTTCGGCACGACTGGCAGATGCATTTTCATATTTATATATGGCACTGGCTGTATTTGGAGATTTAGAAAGAGAATCCAGTAAGGATGAGTTAACTGAAACTCAAGCCCAGTGGGCGTTGCAATTTTCTTATGCCAAAGCGCAATCAGCGTTGATAGGTTTTATTCGAGAATATCCAATCCGACCTTTGGCGTGGATAATGAAGATGATTGTGGCACCTTTTGGACAAACTTATCAATATCCTAAAGATCGACTTGAAACAAAGCTTGCTTTTGCAATGACCAAAAATTATGAATATCGGCAGCGAATAAAAGATATGATTTTCTTAAGTCAAAATCCTCAGGAACCAATTGACAGAATTGAACAAGCATTACAACAATTTTATCAATTGGAAACAGTGTATTCGAAAGTTCCGGATATTCGAAAATATAAGTTCCATGAGGTTGAAAAATGGCTTGATTCACAAGTGAAGGCAAAAATCATCACTGCCGCTGATAAAAAAGCGATTTTAGCTGCAGAGGCTGCGCGTTATGATGCCCTACAAGTGGATGAATTTGAGATGTCAGAAAAGAAAAGCCCTGTATTTAACGTATTGTAAAAATAATGATTTATATGAGGAGTTTTCAAGATGCACGAAAAACAGGATGCGCCTATTACACCTAGGATGTTAGATGTGCTTCAGGGATTGGCAAAAACCCCCCAAAGCATGGATTATTTGGCAAAACGGATGCAAGAAAAATATCCAGATTTTTCAGCGCAAATCGGAGATTTGGCATCCAAATTGATGGATTTGGAAAATTCAAAACGCGATGATGCTGAACGTGGTCATTACCAGCCAATGCCTCCTTTAGATATGCAAAATGGATTTATATGTTTGCAACAATCCATTTTGGATTCAAATGGACCAATGGAAATGAATGTAAATTTATTTTTTGATGTTGAGAATAAATTAAGTTTAAGTTATGAGCTTGATCAAATGACACTCAAGGATTGGTGCAATCAGGCCGGAAAAAATCCTGATGAGGTCATGAAGGCCATTGATTCTTATTTTTGGTTATTTATTTCCCAGCATGGAATCGGGGTTCATGATGATAAATTGGTTAAAGATGGTCATGATATGTCAAGTGAAGAGTTTAAAGCCTTATTAAACAGTGACCCATCTTATGTGATTAATTTGAAGACATTTGCAGAACAAGTCGATATCAAAACCATTGCACAAAAACCATTGGATATGGAAAATTTGCCGACAAAAGCTGTGGCAGAAAAAATGGAAAAAAATATTTTTCCCCAAACCAAGATTTAAGCAAGTATGGGGGCTTGTAAAGAGGCCAAACGCTCTGGTGTGCCAATATCTTGCCATTCTCCGCAATATAGCTCACCACTTAAACGGCTATGTTGTATTTGTTGCAATAACCATTCACGAATACTAAATCGCGCAATCGGAAGTTTTTTGAGTGCAGATAATCGATAATAGGCCATTCCTGAAAAGATGTATTTTTTTTCAGGAGTAATTATCTGATTGTTATCTAAACCAAAATCGGCTGATGAAAAATATTCCGATTTGGGAACTAAAATCAGGTGGCCATTTGTATTTTCTTGAATGGGACATTTGTTTGAAAAGGACTTTTCAGTATAAATATCACCATTGATAGTGAACAAAAACTCATGCTGTAGATTTAAAGATTCTTGAAGAAAGGCTAAGGTTCCACCCGTTTCTAAACCACCACAAGGCTCGGGTAAATAATCAACGACTAAGTTAAAAGCACTTCCATTCCCAACGTAACGACGAATTTGTCCGCCCAAATAGGCGTGGTTAATAATCACGTTTTTAAAGCCTGCCAGTTGCAACTTTTTTAAATGATAAGCAATTAAGGGCATTTCGTTTATCATCAACAGTGGTTTGGGGGTGTGCGCCGTTAGGGGATGTAAACGTTCACCTCGACCGGCTGCAAAAATAAGAGCGGTGTCTATCGTTCTCATAAAATAGATGCCTGTTGTTCGAAAATTGGTGCGATTCTTTCTTGAATCCAATGATGAAATGCTTGGAACTCGTCAAGTTGGCCCAATGCCTCCATCATATAATGCCATACCAAGGGAAGATCATTGAGGTACTGGTGTTTGCCATCACGGTAATTGAGTCTTGCAAAAATGCCCAATACTTTTAAGTGTCTTTGTAAGCCACATAAGGTAAATTCACGCAAAAAAAGGTTAAAATCAGTCGAAATGTTTAGTTTTTTATAGAAATCATAACACCATTGCTTTTGTAAGCTAACATCCCATGAGATATAACAATCTTTTAAAATAGAGACCAAATCATAAGTTCTGGGGCCAATCATGGCGTCTTGAAAATCAATGATGCCTAAAGAGTCATCATTCAAAATCATTAGATTTCGAGAATGAAAATCTCGATGAATCACAGTTTTGGACATGGCATTGATTTGTTTTGAAAGATTTAAAAAAGCATTCATTAACAAATCTTCCTCAGAAGAAGAAAGCTCAATTTGTAAATGTTTTTTTACAAACCAATCATTGAAAAGTTGTAATTCTTGTAAAATGAATGTTTGATCAAATGCAGGAAGTGAAACCTTATTTTCGATTGCTTGCGTCTGTAGTTGAATGAGAATATCCATGGCTAGGTGATAATAGTGGTTGACGGATTGAGAATTCAGTTGCCCTAATAAAAGGGTGTCGCCAAAATCCTCTAATAAAAGAAAACCGTCTTGGCTATTTTGCTGGATAATTTCTGGTACACGTAAGCCGAAATTTTTAAACAAATGTGCCACATCAATAAAAATATTGGTTTTTTCATGCGTGGTTGGTGCATCCATCACAATATAATGTTGAGTCGATTGACCAGGTAAATGCCCTGTTAATCGATAATATCGCCTAAAGCTCGCATCACCTGGTAAAGCATGAAAATGATCAATATGTAATTGACAATCATGAGAAAGCCATTCATATAGTGTGTCTTGACGATTAAGCATGTTATACTTCCAGCATTGTTAAGCGGATTGATGTTGCATTAAGTCATTATTATATCTGAATGGTAGCTTTGTGATAATAAAAAAAAATGATAAATCATCAATAATTTTCATTATTGGCATGTTGTGGAGTTATGGATCATTCGCAGCGGTTCAGAAGTTGGAGCCCATTAAGGCTTGTGTTTCTTTAGCGAAGAAGCATCAATTGATGGCACATGATTCCCAGGTAGAACATTTTGCCCAGCATCTAGAATGGGTTGAAAACCATTTTAACTGTTGTGGTGGGTATTTTAAGCCCGAGCCACAATTGGAAGATTTACCTGAAAATCAATTAAAATTAAAAGCAAAGCAAGTTGAATTGGTACCTAATGGTTGTTCAAAATTGCATGGGAAAATTGTCATGCAATACAATCAACAAATGATGCAAGCCGATACAGCTTACATTTTAAGAGATGAACAAACAGGCGAGATTCAACAAATAGAGTTAGCCAGTAACGTTGCAATTCGAGAGCCTGGCAAAACAATTGTTGCAGATTATGCGCGTTTCCAACCAAAAAAATCGACAGGAAAAGCTTGGAATGCGGCTTACCGGCTGGATTTAAAAAATAAAGCGCACGCTATTTTGCCTGGCTGGGGACGAGCAAAAGCCTTGAAGCGCGATTCTGATGGGATGATTTATTTAGATGATGCAAGTTTTTCAACCTGCTCACCAAAAAATATATCCTGGAGTATTGTTGCAAAAAAATTGGCACTTAATCCCAAAACAGAACGAGGAATTGCAAAACACACCACCTTAAGAATTCATGATGTTCCAACCCTATACATGCCCTATATAAGTTTCCCCATTTCCGGTAAGCGGCAATCAGGATTTTTAATGCCAACTTTCGGGTATAGCAATATTAGTGGTTATGATTTTTCAGCACCTTATTATTGGAATATTGCCCCCAATTATGATGCAACAATTGTTCCGCATGCTTATTCTTTGCGTGGATTAATGATGGGTGGGGAATTTCGTTATCTATCGCCCTATTCAAATGGATTGTTTGTTGGGAATTTTTTACCCAATGACCAAGCATTTGGTAAATTCCTATCAAGCAATAAAGCGAATTACCCGCAATTAGATAGCTTGTCCAAAAATCGCTGGTCCGCCATTTGGCGAGATCAAAGTCATTTAGGTGATCAGATCCGAATGAAAATTGATTATCAAAAAATTTCTGACGATTATTATTTACAAGACTTTAGTAGTAATCTGGCTGTGATGACTGAAAATCAATTGCTAAGACAAGGAGAATTAAATTATAACAATGACCATTGGTTTTTAAGAGGGATGTTGCAAAACTACCAAACTTTACAGCCCATTAATCAGTCTTATATTGCGCACCTATATGCGCGGCAACCACAAGTCTTTGCGCAAGGCAATTATGACCACTTGCCTGGAAATACATCGTTTCAAGTGATTGGGCAGTTTGATCAATTTCAATGGACTGGAGGACAATTAGCGCCCCAAGGACCCCGTATGCATGTGAATCCTCAATTGAGTATCCCCATGCGAAAATCATGGGGGTATTTGAAACCCTCGGTGGAATTGATGTCAAATTTTTATCAGTTATCGAATGTTGGAACTCCTCAAGGAACGACTTCATATTCAGTTGCTGTACCAAGATATAGTGCAGATACGGGCATCTATTTGGATAGAGATGTCCAATTATTTTCACAAGGATGGCAACAAACTATAGAGCCACGTGCATACTATTTATATGTCCCTTATCAAAATCAAACTGTGGTTCCTGCATTTGAATCGGCATATATGGTTTTTAATACGGACTACTTGTTCCGTCCCAATCGGTTTTCCGGCTATGATAGAATCGGCGATACCCATCAGGTTTCATATTCGTTGACATCTCGTTTGTTGCGTGGAGAAACAGGCGAGGAGAAATTGGCATTAACCGTGGGGCAGATTTCTTATTTTGCAAATCGACAATTAAATCTTTGTTATTCAGTTGATGTACAAGGTAATTGTCAGGATAGTCCATTGGCTTTGGGATATGTATCGCCAACGGCTCATATTTCACCGATTGCCTCTCGAATGGTCTATTCTCTCATTCGTGATTTGTCATTGGTTGCGAATTATGCATACGATTCAACACAAGGAAATACAGACAACGGGGATGTTAATTTGCATTATCAACCAGCGCCCGATAAAGTGATTCATGTGGGATATAGTTACTTATTAAATGGTAATATGATTACAGGATTAGGCGCTTCAGCTCGACAGTCGGCATTGAATCAAACATCGGTTGCATATGCCTGGCCATTTAATGAAAAATGGGGTAGTCTTGCAATTTATAGCTATAACGTTAGCAATAGTTATGCCATGTTGTTATTTGGTGGTTTACAGTATGATAGTTGTTGCTGGGCTGTTCGTTTATTGGGAGGGCGAGCTTTTCAAAGTTTAAATCCACAAACCCTGCAGCCACAATACAATAATAATATATATTTTCAAATTTTATTAAAAGGGCTGGGTTCTGCAGCAAATAGCGATCCAGCCATGACGATTCAAAGTTATTTACCAGGATTATATAATGTATTTAAACGCTAATCCTCGAAATGGAGTTGTGAAATGATAAAGCAATTTGCGGCCGGGTTATTCGGAATATTTTATTCATGGATGGTATTTGCGGTACCTTTAGATACCGTGGTTGCAGAAGTGAATGAGTCGGTCATCACCCGAAGTGAACTCGAACAACATGTCCTCGAAACCAAACAGCAATTGGAAGCGCGACAAATGGCTTTGCCCTCAGAAAATGCATTGCGCAAACAGGTTTTACAACATTTAATCGATGTCCACCTACAATTGCAATTGGCAAAAAATAATAATATTGCAGTAGAGGACGAAGAGCTAAATGATATTATTAAAAATATTGCGACGCAAAATAAACTATCGCTCGATGATATGCGTGCCGAAATCACCAAACATGGTATGGATTGGAATCATTATCGTGAAAATATTCGAAAAGAGGTTTTATTATCACGTATTCAGCAGTCCGCAGTGGGTAGAGATATTCATATCTCTGATAGCCAAATTGAAAGTTATTTAAAAGATGCGATTCAAGAACAAGCCGGACAAAAGAAGTATCATTTGCAAAATATATTAGTACCGCTGTCTGATGAACCTTCTGCAGAAGAAGTGGCTGCATCGCGTCAAAAAGCTGAAAAACTAATGGCGTTGTTGGCAAAAGGCGAAGATTTTTCGCAAATGGCAATTCGTGAATCCAGTGATGAGTATGCTTTAGAAGGTGGAGATTTGGGTGAACGATATTTGGCAGAACTTCCAGATGTATTCGCAAAAATTGTGGCGAACATGAAGACCAATGAAGTACAAGGACCTATTCGCACGGGCAATGGTTGGCAGCTGATTAAGTTGGTCGGGATTAATGACGAAGAATTGCATCATCAAATTGTGAAAACCCATGTAAAACATATTTTGGTGAAAGCGGGGCCTCAAATGACTGATGAACAAGCAGAACATTTTATACAAAATATTTATCGGCAAGCGCAATCTGGAAAAAGTTTTGATTTGTTAGCAAAACAATATTCTGTCGATGCCGCAACTGCTGTTAAAGGTGGTGATATGGGATGGGTTGTTTCAAATGAACTTGTGCCGCAATTTGCAACGGTGATGGATAAATTACCGATTGGGCAGATTAGCGACCCCGTGAAATCACCATTTGGTTGGCACATTATGATGGTTTTGGGACGTAAAACAGAGGATGATTCTGACGCGTTTCAACGTCAAAAAATCCGAGCCATGCTGCATCAAAAACGTTTCAATGAGGCCGTTGAAACGTGGCAGCAACATATCCGTACACAAGGCTTCATTAATATTATTGATAAATCATTGGCATGAAGCCCTTACTGATTACCTCTGGAGAGCCCGCGGGTATCGGGCCAGATTTATGCTTGCTGATGGCCCATCAAAATCATCAAGTTGTCGTGGCCGGGGATCGAGATGTTCTTATGCAGCGAGCCAACATGTTGAATCTTAATGTGAGATTAGAAGATTATTCTCCGGGGAACAATGTGTCATCGTCAGCAATTCGCATATGGCATATGCCATTTCCAGCCTCGGTTACTCCAGGTGTGCTAAACGATGATAATGCAAGTGCCGTAATATCCATGTTAAGACAAGCTTGTGAAGCATGTCTAAATCGTCAATTTAGTGGGTTAGTCACTGCACCAGTGCATAAAGCACATTTACAAAAAGTAGAACCAACATTTATTGGACATACAGAATTTTTTCAGATGATATGTGGCACTCCACAAGTTGTGATGATGTTAGCCGATGATGCTTTGAGAGTTGCGTTGGTGACAACACACCTGCCATTGCGTGCGGTACCTGAAGCGATTACAGTTCAGAAGATTAAAGAGGTTATTTCAATCGTTTATGCGGGTTTAAAAAATGATTTTGGTATTGCATCGCCACGAATTGGAGTGGCGGGATTAAATCCTCATGCGGGTGAAAACGGATGTTTAGGGCATGAAGAACTTGATGTGATTATACCTGCTTTACAAGAATTAAAATCTAAAGGCTGGGATATTGAAGGCCCTCTGCCAGCAGATACCATGTTCACGCACTCTGGATTTGACGCTTTTATTGCCATGTAANNCACAGCTTTGAATTTGGCTGGGACAGGCCTAATTTCCGTGGGCAGTATGAATGTTGCTGTGAATATGGCAAATCAAATGATATATGCTCGAGGAGAATATTTGTGAATTTAACATTAATAGCCGCGATGAGTGAAGATGGTGGAATCGGTTTACAGGGCCAATTACCTTGGTATTTACCCGCAGACTTGGCGCATTTTAAAGCGCAAACGGTGGGAAAAACCGTGGTAATGGGACGTAAGACCTACGAATCTATCGGAAAACCACTACCAAATCGACGAAACATTGTCATGAGTCGCCAAACTTTGCAAATTTCAGGTGTAGATGTTATTCACAAGCTGGAAGATTTAAAATCATTCGGCAGTGAAGAAATAATAATCATTGGCGGAGAGCAACTCTATCGATTAACCTTGCCGTGGGCAAATCAATTGATATTAACAACCGTTCATACGCTTTGTCAGGTTGATTGTTGGTTCCCGACAATTGATTTACAGAAGTTTAAATGCATCGCAGATGTTTTCTACCCTGCCGATGAAAAAAATAAATTTGCCATGACTTTTAGAACATATTGTCGTAAATAAAAGAAATATAACAAAATGTTTTGATGAGAAATATTCACATTGATAATTGATGAAATAGACTATTCTAATTCTTAAATTCACGTATGATAATCTAACCAAATCCGAAGATAAGGATTTTCTATGGATCAAAAACTATTTAATTATTCGGTTTATTGGGTTTAAAAATAATACCAAGTTCGAATGTTCGTCGACGGCGAATCGCGTACAAAACAAATTGGCGCTTCACATTTTTTCTTTTCGTGTCTTTGGATTTCAACAATTAATATTTTAATAACAGATGAGCTTTTCGATGAATTGTTAAATAAGGATGAAATTGATGTATTGGCATATCAGTACCGTTTGGGGAATGATGCATCAGTCATGTTAGAGATTTTAGATCACTAAATGCAACTTGTGGTTAGAAAAATAAATTATTATGCCCATTCATATTATTCCAGGACCTTGCAACCAAATGAGTCACCTACATTTTGGGAAGATATTGACCCATCAAATTGAATTATCGATCGGATTACCAAAATGCGGCGATTCATCCATGGGGTGTTTCAGCCCAAAATACATCGTGAATATCCAGTATCAATATAAAATATCGTTGCCAAGCAGTGATGATAATGAAATCCCTGAGTGATTAATGAGCTATATTTTTTCAGAACAGAGGAACAGATATCGATAAGAATGTTCTGATCTATGATAGAGAATTGATGGCAACGAAGCTTCATGTATCACTCGTACGATATTGTGATTTGTATGGTGTAAAAGCCATGGATATTCGCAAAGAAATTTTTCCGTCCTGTCAAATCAATGAGGAAAAAAGCGATTTGATATGTATTGGCGAGAAATAACGCAAGCAGCATAAGTGCTTCGTAGGTTAAAACCCATTTATTAAGCACGCGATGCTCCTTCATAGAAGAAAAATTTAAGAAAAACAGTATAAAGCAAATCACAGTATATGGACTTGAGGATTAACACTATAATCATCGATTTCATCATAAAAGAGATGAGGAAGAAGAATATAATAAAGGAGGCATAAAAGACAGGAAATAAAAATTAAAAATGAAGCGATTAAATTCATGGATATTAAACAACAAATAGTCTAGGAAAGTGCAAAGATTATTTAACGATTCTTTAAGATAAAGATAGCAATCAAGCAAGAAGAGAAGTAAGCGTAAGAAATTGCTTCTGATTGAGAACAGATTAATAAAATACAGAGCAAAAATTAATGCAACTGATTGATTTTTAACAAAATTTGCAGATCATATAAGTTTTTAAGAAAAAGATAAAAAAA
>DDPL01000073.1:0-9347 GCA_002342175.1 Legionellales bacterium UBA2469
TTTGATTTTGATAAAGCAATCACAGAAACATTAGAGTTTAAACATTTGTTGGGGAATTTTTTACCATCGGATATTCATCCATCGACTTTTTATATCGATGAGCATAATTGGCAACAAGTTCTTAATTCGGTTCCAGATCAAACATGGATTTTAAAGCCATCATTGTTGAACAATGGCCAACACATTCACCTTTTCCCAAATACACTTGCCGTATGGCAACATTACCTCACATCAAATCGCATGGGTGGCCCCCACGTACTTCAGACTTATTTAGAAGATCCCCATTTGCTCAAAGGGCCAGAACGGGGGCATAAATATAGTTTGCGGATGTTTTGGGTTTTAACCAGTCGTGGGGAAGCATTCTTATATCCGCATGGGTACTTTAATGTTGCATTAAAACCATATGAAAAAGGCAGTTTTTCACAACTCGGTTGCCATTTAACCAATGAACATTTAAGTCATGACACTTACAATGTGGTTCAGATTCCAACCTATCAGTATGACTTATTTAAGCCTTTTTTTCCGCAAATTCAGGAAATTTTAGACCGGGTTTTGCGACGTTTAAACGAACGTTTTGCCTCGGCGTTTGAGCCATTAAACGATATCCGATTTGCCTTATTTGGCGTGGATTTTATGGTGGATGCAAGAGAGCGTGTTTGGTTAATTGAAATGAATCATGGACCTTGTTTTCCTGTGGGAGATGAGCATCCTTTACAGCAAAAAGTTTATCGGGATTTTTGGCAATCTTTGATTCATGACCTTATCGAGCCTATATTATTTAATTATAAAACTGAATTAAAAACCTTTGTGCCTTGCCGCTAATCTTGTATATTATTACTCGCGAGGTTTTTGCTTTAGGGAGATAGTATGCGCAAATGGGTATTGTGGGGACATCAATTTTCAGATTACCGAGAAATGTTTGATTTACCCGCAGAGATGAAACAACAAAAAATCTTAGAATTTGCGTGTGGGCCAACCACGGTGAATCAAGAGTTAACGATGCATGGGGTTAATATTCACAGCTGTGATCCTTGGTTTGAATCCAATGTGGATGAAATGCGGTCCCATTTTGAGTCTCATCTTCAACTTCAAGTAGAGCGTATGCAGGCTCACCCTGAGGCCTTTAATCTAAAAAAATACGGCGGTCTGGAATCTTTTGTACAACATCGTCTTAATGGGTTCAACCAGTTTTTTAAAGACTTTCCGCAAGGATTCAATCAAAAGCGATATATCGGGGTATTCAATCATAAGCTACCTTTTGAGAATAATTGCTTTGATTTAGCCTTGTGCGCAAATTTTTTATTTGCTGATTTGCCCGATCAAGATTTGGATTTTCATGTGTATTGGATTTCAGAAATGCTTCGTGTTGCCCATGATGTCCGTATCTATCCATTAACCAATAAATATGGTCAACCCAGCGAGCTTTTAGGACCTGTATTGCTAGCATTACAACAGTTAGAGATTCAGGTGATTGTTCAAGATGTGCCTTTTCGAGTAGTGCCCGAGAGCATGGCGATGCTCAAACTGCGTTCAGGAAAGTGTGACCTAGCTTAACAACTGAACACTTTTTTAGTAGAATGATTTTTTTTTACCACTATTGGTGTTGAATTGGTAAGCTATAATGAAATTTCTTTTTGATTTAAAGCCTTACGCGATTCAACCTAAAATTAAAAAAATATGTGATGAATGGCAATGTTTTTTAGATGAGAAATCTCAAATTCAAAAACATGAACTGGTTGGCTCAATAAGAACAAAGTTACTAGAAATTGAAAATGACGACAGCTTTAATATGTTGAATCGTCGACATTTGATGAAAATTGTATTTTGTGCATTGGATAAAATGAGTATAGATTTTCCGATTAATCAAGAAGATCCTATCACTCTAGAGCCTTTGGCGAATTTACCTTCTCATCAAGTCGTCGCTTTATCTACAGGACATCACTTTCATGTGCCTTCACTCATTGAGCAATTTAATCATGTGCAACAAGATATCTTTTCTTTCGAAAATCCGGTCACAAGAACACGCATTCCCTTTCGAGATGGTTTGAGAATTCAGCGATTAGCTGAAGAAAACGGCTGGAGATTGACCGCGAATGCAATGAATGCTAATTTTTATGAAAATAGTACTCGATTTAGAAATTTATTATCTTCTTTGCAAGAAATGTCGCCACAACAGATTGGGCTCGTGATAAGTTCTTTGAGTGATATCAATCAAATTCATCAGAATATACAATCCAAATGCATGGCAATGCTTTTATGTTATGGTTTGCAATATGGTACACAATATTACTTTTCGTCTTTGAGTTCTGTCGAAGTTGAGCAAACGGAACAAGATCAAATCTCTTTTGTGGTCTTCAATGGGCTACCCTCATTAATGATTTTATTGCTAATGCAATTCCTCAAGTATCATGAAGATATGCCACGACCTTCTTTAAGTTCACAAACCAACTATTTTTATTACTTATTTTTGATTCATGGGATTGCTGAGTTATTGATGGCGCTATCCGAGAATCCAAGCCATGAAGAGACCAAGTTTTGCTTTCGATATTTATTGGTATGGCTTATCACAGCTCAACTGGCCTTTCCGCGTCAAACAAACAAGATTCAAACGTATTATGAAAATATATTGTCTGGCGTTTTTTCATTGTGTTTTGAAATGTACCGACATACCGATTGGAAAGCACAAGATTTTCGAGAATATTTTACAACACCCTTCTTTTTAGAATTGATGTTTAAGATGCCAAAAATAGTATTAGGTTTGGGATTTGGATTGTACTTGTATCAACATATCTGTAATCAAGATTCAAGATTATTTACAAGTCTGCAATATCTCTTAGAGGCTTGTGAGCGAGGGATTGAAGAGGCGCCCGTATTAAACAGAGCGCCACCCACTCCTTAGTCTTCCCAGCTTAATGTTCCGCCTGCTTGGTATTCAATCACGCGGGTTTCAAAGAAGTTTTTCTCTTTCTTTAAATCCAACATTTCACTCATCCAAGGGAATGGATTTTGTGCGCCAGGGTATTGCTCTGGTAAACCAATTTGAACAAAACGACGATTCGCGATGAATTGTAAATATTCTTCAAAAAGTTCAGCATTCATGCCGAGAATACCATTTGGCATAGTATCTTTAGCATAAGCATATTCCAGCTCAACGCCATCTTTAATCATAGCGATGATCTCAGCTTGGAACGCAGGTGTCCACAGGCTAGGATTCTCAATCTTAATTTGATTAATGACATCAATCCCGAAATTCATATGCATGGATTCATCACGTAAAATGTACTGGAATTGCTCCGCAGTTCCAACCATTTTATTGCGACGTCCCATGGATAGAATTTGTGTAAAGCCAACATAGAAGAAAATGCCTTCAAAAATCACATAAAATGCAATCAAATCACGAAGTAAACGTTGATCGTTTTCAAGGGTACCGGTACTGAATGTTTGGTCTCCCAAGCTTTGTGTGAAGGGTAATGCCCAAGCTGCTTTTGTGGAAACTGATGGGACTTCACGATACATATTGAAAACTTCAGCTTCGTCTAATCCTAAACTTTGAATAATGTACTGATATGCATGGGTATGCAATGCTTCCTCGAAAGCTTGGCGAAGCAAGTACTGACGACATTCAGGATTGGTGATGTGTCGATAGACGGCCAACACTAAATTATTGGCAACCAATGAATCTGCAGTTGAGAAAAATCCTAAATTACGTTTGACAATGGTTCTTTCTTCTGGGGTTAAACCATTTGGGTCATTCCACAATGCCAAATCGGCACTCATGCTGATTTCATTAGGCATCCAGTGGTTAGCACAGCCGGTTAAATATTTATCCCATGCCCAATTGTATTTAAAGGGTACGAGTTGGTTTAAGTCTGCACGACAGTTGATGATGCGTTTGTCATCAACTTGAATACGGGCAGCGCCCATTTCCAAGTTCTCTAAACCGGTTGCACCATGAAGTTCTGGGTTGTTTTCAATTGTTGTTTGCATAATAGTTCTCCTTATTGGCAAGCTTCGCAATCGGGGTTATCAATTGAGCATGCCTTGGGCATTGGATTGGCTTGTACAGCATTCAGCGCACCATCGGTAATGGTCGATTTTTCAGCGTTACTTGCACCGAGACTACGGAGGTAGTAAGTGGTTTTTAAACCACGTTCCCAGGCCAAACGATAAAGGGTATCGAGTTTTTTACCCGAGGGTTGTGCCATGTAAATATTGAGTGATTGTGCTTGATCAATCCATTTCTGACGACGCGATGCGGCTTCAATTAACCAGTTGGGGTCAATTTCAAACGCAGTTGCAAAACGCGCTTTAACGTTTTCAGGAATACGGTTGATGGATTGAACACTGCCATTAAAATATTTGAGATCATTGACCATGACATTATCCCAAATTTTTAATGCTTTGAGTTCTTTCACCAAGTATGGATTTACAATGGTAAACTCACCGGATAAATTGGATTTTACATATAAGTTTTGGTAAGTCGGTTCAATGGATTGTGAAACGCCACAAATGTTTGAAATGGTTGCAGTTGGTGCAATGGCCATTACATTCGAGTTTCGAATTCCCTGCGTACGAATTTTGTTACGAAGGTTTTCCCAATCCAGTTGTTGACTTCTATCTTGCTCTAAGAATTTACCACGTGATTGTTGTAATAAATTAATCGAATCAATTGGAAGGATTCCTTTACTCCACAGTGAACCTTCAAAGGTATCATATGCCCCACGTTCTTTAGCTAAATCCGAAGATGCGTTGAGGGCATAATAACTGATTAATTCCATACTTTGATCAGCGAATTCAACCGCATCTGCAGAGCAATAGTTAATTTTTAATTCATACAATGCATCTTGGAAGCCCATAATGCCCATACCAATGGGACGGTGCTTCAAATTTGAATTGCGCGCTTGTGGTACAGAATAATAGTTAATATCAATGACATTATCCAACATACGAATCGCCAGATTGATAGTGCGTTCTAATTTGGCTTTGTCTAATTTGCCATTTTTAATGTGCACAGGTAAATTGACGCTGCCTAAGTTACAAACAGCAATCTCATCTTCTGAGGTATTTAATGTAATTTCAGTACATAAGTTTGAACTGTGAATGACACCCGCATGTTGTTGAGGTGAACGTAAGTTACATGCATCTTTGAATGTTAACCAAGGATGGCCAGTTTCAAATAACATCGATAACATTTTACGCCATAGTTGAAGGGCAGGTAATGTCTTGGTGTTTTTAACCTGTCCTTTTTCTGCCATGACTTCATATTCTTGATAACGTTTGTCAAACGCAGTGCCATATAAATCATGTAAATCTGGTGCTTCTTCAGGAGAGAAAAGAGTCCAGTTGCCTTGTGCAGCCACGCGTTTCATGAATAAGTCTGGAATCCAAACTGCGGTGTTCATATCGTGGGTACGACGACGATCATCTCCGGTGTTTTTACGCAATTCCAAAAACTCTTCCACATCACGGTGCCAGCATTCAAGGTATGCACAAACAGCGCCTTTGCGTTTACCACCTTGATTAACGGCAACAGCAGTGGCATTGGCGACATTCAAAAAGGGAACAACACCTTGTGATTTTCCGTTGGTGCCTTTGATATGAGAACCCATGGCACGAACAGGTGTCCAATCGTTTCCTAAACCACCTGCAAACTTCGATAATAACGCATTATCTTTAATTGCGTTGTAAATGGCGTCTAAACGATCGGGAACAGTGGTTAAATAACAACTTGATAATTGTGGACGAATGGTGCCTGAGTTAAAGAGTGTTGGGGTGGATGCCATGTAGTCAAAGCTAGAAAGCAATTGATAAAATTGAATAGCCCAGTGCTCTTTTTGCTTTTCACGCATTGCCAATCCCATCGCTACTCGCATGAAGAAGGCTTGTGGTAGTTCATAACGTTGGCCTTGATCATGAATAAAATAACGATCATATAAGGTTTGTAGACCCAGGTAGGTGAAATCTAAATCACGTTCTGGATGAAGGGCTTCACCTAATTTCTTCAAGTCAAAATCAAGCAAAGTCGCATCTAATAAACCTTGCTGTATGCCATGCTGAATATATTGCTTGAAGTAGGCTGGATATTGTTGAGCCATATCTTCTTGCGAAACAGGAGCAGGTTGTTTTAAAAGGGCAAAAGCTTCTTGTCTTAGGGTGTTTAATAATAAGCGCGCGCTGACTTGACTATAATTGGGTTCTGTCTCAATAAAGGTGCGAGAAGCCATAATCAGGGCTTTGTAAACATCTTCTAATTTTGCTTGATGATATAAGTTTCGCAAGGCTTCTTGTGCAACAGCATCTGCTGAAACATCTGAGAGGTTTACACAAGCTTCTTCAACAATTGCGCTTAACCATTTAGGATCTAAGGGTTGTAATTCACCATTAGGCAATGTAATTAAAAGCGTGGTTGAGTCTTCTGCAGCCGCCGCTTGGGTAGCTTGTCGCGCTTTACGGCGTTCTTCGCGATACAGAACATAAGAACGAGCAACTCGGTATTCGCCACCGCGCATTAAGGCCAACTCAACTTGATCTTGAATTTCTTCTATGTGAATGTTGCCACCCGCAGGCATACGTCGAATAAATGTCTCTGTGATGTGCGCAGTCAGTTGATCTAATTGTTGGAATATACGATTGGATGCTGCCGCAGCTTGGCCTTCAACCGCAATAAATGCTTTGTTGATAGCGACTTTAATTTTCGTTTCATCGTAGGGAACGGTCATGCCGTTTCGTTTGATAACTTTTAAAATCCCAACGGATAACGCTGGGGTAATAAATGGGGTTGGGTTTTTCGTGCCCTGATGTTGATTTTCTATGGTTTCCATGATTTCCTCCGAGCGGTTAGCTGAAGCCTTATTTTGGTAAATAGTTATCAACGCAGCGCATTGACCACTATATATAGTTTTTTGTTCGGGTTACATAACAAGATAATGTGTTTTTGAGAAAACTGCAATAGAATAACTCTGAGATTATCCTGTGGATAAGTTGTGAAAAGCATGTGATAGAAAAATAGGCATGTCTCTATGATCGAGGTATTACGGTGATCGCATCGCTAACGGATACCAATCCAGGCATGTGGAGAAATAATTGCGGAAATTTTGCAAAAAATTGTGTTGAACTACCGCCATCAAGATTCATAGCTTGTTCACAGTTCAAGGGTGCTGCTTGAAGGATACGAGCCAGTTGTTTTAAATTCACCGGGTAGTATTGTGTAATGACAATTGCAATCTCATGATTTGGTAGAATGCACAGTGCAGTTCGCTCTGCATATCCAGGTCGAAGTTTAGGAATATGGTGGTCAATTAGTAAGCGCGGACCACTTTGTACGGCAAATTCAATATTTTTGTTCATTTGAAATTGACGTGCGCTTTGAATATGGGGTTTTTTATTTTGAATATAAAAAATGGACCACCAGCTGATGTTGCGAAAACCATTGAGCTGGCGGTAATCGGATATTCTTAATCCCAATGGGTGGAGATTATCATCAAAAAAACCCCCGTTTATGGCAAGTGGTGCTTTGGCATGAGCGGCGTAATTTTCAATGCTTGGGAAGCGATGCTCTAAACCCTGATGTTGAATAAGGCTTAATTTGTAGAATTCAGGATTAATTCGGAACACATGAATATGAGACCAATCGTTGATGTATATAGGTGCAATGTCTTGATAGGATATTCCGGGTTGGAGTAGACGCCAGTTGGCCTGAACGGTGCTACTGAAAATAGCGAACATCCACAAAGCAATAATTTTTTTGATTCTGCTTTGCCTCGTCATTTGATTCCGGTATCCTTAGTTTAATGATTAGAAGAGATTCATCCTAACCACTAATGTGAACAATTATGATAAAAACAAAACTACAAAATATCAGTAACGGCCCATTGAAGTCAATTGATTCCTGTTTAGAAATTCTAAATGAAACCTTGGCATTATGCCGTCAAAAAGGGGCAACCGATGCTGTGGTCGACTTCCAACAAGAACATGGATTTTCAGTGGATGTTCGTATGGGAGAACTAGAGTCTATTGGATTTCATCAAAAACAAGGCCTGGATATTGTCGTTTATCGAGGACAACGCAAGGGTGCTGCTTCAACAACCGATTTAAGGCCGCAATCCATTGATTGGGCGGTGCAAGCGGCATGTGATATGGCGAGTGTAAGTGCCGAGGATATGCATTATGGCCTTGCAGATGCAAACACTTGGCATACTTTAATCAAAACAGATTTGGATTTATACCACCCTTGGCAGATCAATCCAGATATTGCTATTGAAAAAGCTTTAGAGCTGGAATCTATTGCTAGAGCACAAGACACTCGTATTGTGAACTCCGATGGAGCGAGTGTTTCAAGTTATCAATTTGTAAGAGCGGGCATGAATAGTCGAGGGTTTCAGGAAACGATTTATAGCTCAAGGCATGGCATGAATTGTTCATTGGTGGCGAAACAAGGCGAAGATATGCAGTCGGATTATGCTTGGACCTCTGCACGACGTTACGAGCAATTGGATGCGGTTGATGCAGTAGGTAAACGTGCTGCTGAGCGCGTCTGTCAGCGTTTGGGTGGACGAACGATCCCAACGCAAGAAGCACCTATTATTTTTTCAAATCGCTTGTCAGGTGGATTGATAGGCAGTTTTATATCAGCGATTATGGGTTCTCAATTGTACCGTAAGAATTCCTTTTTAAATGATGCGTTAGGTCAGCAGATTTTTCCATCTTTTATGCATATTCAGGAATATCCTCATTTGCTCGGAGGACAGTCCAGTGCGAATTATGATGGGGACGGGCTTCCAACTCGCGATAATGTGTTCATAGAAAATGGAATATTAAAACAATATGTATTGGGTTTGTATTCTGCGCGGCGATTAAACATGCAATCTACAGGGAATGCTGATGGCGTGCATAATTTATCGGTTCAATCGACTGTTAAAGATGTTCATGAGATGATTGGGGGCATTGAAAAAGGCTTTTTGGTGACGGACCTTATGGGGCAGGGCGTGCAGATTTTAACCGGCAACTATTCAAGAGGAGCGGCTGGATTTTGGATTGAGAATGGTAAAATTCAATATCCTGTTGAAGGTGTGACCATTGCTGGCAATTTGCGTGATATGTTTAAAGGAATTTTAGCGGTTGGTGGGNNTGCCAATAAAAACTATTCTACAAAATGTGGCAGTATTTTAATCGATAAGATGATGATTGCTGGGAAATGATGGAAGGCTGGGATACAATCCTAGCCTTTTTCGCGAAACGTAATACGAGCTTTAGTTAAATCATAAGGTGTTAATTCAACTTTGACTTTATCTCCAGTTAAGATACGGATGTAGTTTTTACGCATACGACCAGAAATATGAGCGGTTACA
>DDPL01000073.1:9408-23611 GCA_002342175.1 Legionellales bacterium UBA2469
GAAACATGGTGTTTGGGAGGGTGTCTACAACTACACCTGACATTTCAATATGTTCTTCTTTAGCCATAAAGGTTCCACGATAATTTTGATACAGTCAACCATCCGAATAAAAAATCCCGAACCATGCATCTGATTCGGGAGATACGGACTAAGAGCGACAAAAAAAAGTTGAATTAAGCAGCCAAAGTTTTGATTTGCAAAGACAAGCGGCTTTTGATTCTTGACGCTTTGTTTTTGTGTATCAAGCCTTTTTGGGCGGCTTTATCAATAATGGGTTGAGCTTTTTCAAAAGCAGTTTTCGCAGCTTCAGGTTGTTTTGCTTCAATTGCTTTTACAACATTCTTAATAAATGTGCGATACATTGAACGCGCACTGGCATTACGTTGACGTAATTTAACATTTTGGCGGGCACGCTTAATCGCAGATTTGATATTCGCCACAACTATACTCCAAATATAAAAATAAAATTAAAAATATAAGATTGTAAATATGCCTGATTGGATATAGATTGTCAAGTACATCTCATCAATTCTAAGATTAAATGATATATTTCAATTAAGGTGAGTAGCTTCGATATCTCAAGGGAATCATAAACAAACAAAACGAGTGCGCTTTCTGTTGTGAAATTGCTGCTCTCATATCAGGAACAGGTGATTTTTCTGGTCTAATAGGTCTTTGATAGGTGTATCAATTTGAGTTCGATCCCGATATAGGATAGCTTTATTGATATTTATTATAGACCATTTTAAGGTGTATTAGGCGAGGTTTATAAGGCTATTTAAACTTGGTGTGGATAACAAGTTTCTATCACAAAATATTGTTAAAAAAACCAGCTGAAAGAATGATGGAACTTGGGTACAATAGTTCCATCTAATGAATGCTGGGAATGCTCATGTCGTCCACACCGATTGTTGAAAAAAAACAAAGTTTTTTACGAGCCACAACCTTGGTCTCTTTGCTAACCTTTTGCTCGCGTATGTTTGGTTTTGTTCGAGATATGTTAATGGCCCAACTTTTTGGGGCTCAAGAAGGCATGGATGCTTTTTATTTAGCATTTCGAATTCCCAATTTTATGCGTCGCTTGTTTGCAGAAGGGGCTTTTTCCCAAGCGTTTGTGCCGGTTTTAGCAGAGTATCAACAAAATCGTTCTTTTGAAGAGGTTCGACAGTTTCTTGCTCGAGTATCAGGATGTTTAGGGGCGGTTTTATTTCTTATAACGATTTTAGGCATGCTTGGCGCACCATGGGTGGTCAAAGTCTTTGCGCCAGGATTTGAATCTGGGAGTGTGCGAGCGGTTTGGGCCTCGAGTATGCTTCAAATTACATTCCCTTATTTAATGTTTATTTCTTTAACGGCCATGGCTGGTGCTGCTTTAAATACCTATGGTTATTTTGGTGTGCCTGCATTTACGCCGGTGATTTTAAATTTGGTGATGATTGCAACTGCCATTTGGGGGCGACATTATGTCCATCCTGCGGTGTTTGCCTTGGCTTGGGGCGTCATGATTGCGGGTGTCTTACAATTTATGTTGCAAATTCCTTTTCTGGTTCGAAAGAATCTATGGGTGTGGCCTAAAATGGTATGGACTGATCCGGGAGTGCGCCGTGTTTTAAAATTAATGGTTCCTGCATTGTTTGGGGTATCTGTCGCACAAGTCAATTTAATGATTGATACCATGTTTGCCTCATTTTTACCGATTGGGAGTGTGACATGGTTGTATTATACGGACCGTTTGACCGATTTCCCCTTAGGAGTTTTTGGAGTGGCGATTGCGACTGTTATTTTGCCCCACTTATCTCGCAAGCACTCTGAAAATAATCATGGACGCTTTACCCAAACCTTAGACTGGGGTATCCGAATGATTTTATTGGTGGGTGTTCCTGCAGGAGTTGGCCTTGCTGTATTTGCATTACCTTTGGTCGCCGCTTGTTTTGGTTATGGTAAATTTTTACCTGTCGATATTGCCCAAACTCAAAAAAGTTTAATCACGCTTTCTATAGGGGTGCCAGCCTTTATGGTCATTAAGGTCTTGGCCTCTGGATTTTATTCCAAACAAAATATTCGCACACCGGTTAAAGTTGGCGCGGCTGCTATGTTGGTCAATTCCATATTATGTGCGTTGTTGATTCATCAATTCAAACATGCGGGTTTAACCCTTGCATCAAGCATGGCAGGTTATTTTAATGCCTTTACGTTATTATTTTTATTATTTCGTAAAGGCATTTATACACCACAACCAGGTTGGCTCAAGTTTGGTTTACAGTTATTGATAGCAAATATCGCCATGGGGTTTTATTTATGGTGGGTTCAGCATGATTTAATGTACTGGTATGATTTAAAGGTGTCCATGCGTTTAGGTATCTTATTGATGCATGTCATGATGGCCGGCGTTATATATTTTTCGGTCCTCATGGTAACAGGGATGAAATGGCAACAATTTCGAGGAATGGGAAGGGAGTAATTATAAATGATGCAAGCGGTTAAGTTTTATTCAAATATTGAGAACAAGTCGATTCCATTACAGATTTTGAACGAACAAGAATGGGCTGAATTTCGTCAAAAACTCAACCCTTTTCAGCAACAACAGGTGGCATGGCAAACTTTTAATGCCAATTTAGGTGAATGTATTTGTTTAACGAGTTCTCAAGGTCACTTAGAGCGCGTCATTGTGGGCGTGCAAGACAATAAATATTATCAGGCTTTGGCGATGGCATCGACCAAATTGGTGCCGGGTTCCTATGCCTTAGAAAATAATTTACCGGCGAAAGATTTATTAGGATGGGGAACACAACAATATAAATTCTTACGCTATAAAACCATCGATTTAAATCCACGTGTTTTATTATTATCAACAAAACTATACGCTGAAGTTGTTCCTCGTGTAGATGCGATTTTTAAGGTTCGTGATCTAATCAATACTTCGGCTGAGGATTTAGGTCCCAAGGCCATGAGTGATGTATTGGAAAGTTTAGCGCAAGCTTATCATGGTAAATTCAATAGTATTGTGGGCGATGATTTATTGGAACACAATTTTCCAGGTATTCATGCGGTTGGTCGAGCTGCTGTAGAATCGCCTCGGCTATTAAGTTTAGATTGGGGGAATCCCCAACATCCGCTCTTGGTCCTAATAGGAAAAGGCGTGTGCTTTGACTCAGGTGGATTGGACTTAAAACCCGCAGCGCAAATGCGACTCATGAAAAAAGACATGGGAGGGGCTGCTCAAGTGATTGGTTTAGCGCAATTGATTATGCATTATGCCTTACCCATTCGCTTAAAAGTATTGATTCCGGCAGTTGAAAATACCATTGATGCTCATGCATACCGTCCTGGCGATGTGATTCGGATGCGCAATGGTTTGCATGTTGAAATTGACAATACGGATGCAGAAGGTCGTGTGATTTTAGCGGATGCAATTTCCTATGCGTGTGAATTATCTCCCAAGCTGATATTGAATTTTGCAACCTTAACTGGTGCTGCTCGGGTTGCTGTCGGGACAGAGATATCCGCTTTGTTTTGCAATCAAAATGATTTAGCTAGCCAATTGATGACATATGGTCGAAGCTTTAATGATCCAATCTGGCAGCTCCCCTTACACGATGGCTATGATGGGATGTTAGATTCCAATATTGCCGATATGGTGAACTCGCCATCCTCTTCTTATGCTGGCGCAATTACCGCGGCTTTGTTTTTACGGCGTTTTGTTAATCCTCAAGTGGCGTGGGGGCATTTTGATTTGATGGCTTACAATGTTAGCAATAAACCAGGTCGTCCGGAAGGCGGGGAGGCGATGGCCATGTTGGCGGTTTTTGAGTATCTACGCGAAAACTTCCGGTGATTGGCTTAAACGTTGCTTAAGGATGGGCCAATTCGGCAAGAAGTGGCTCATCAAACGATGAAACCGTGAATTATGTGAAGGTTCCAAAAGATGAACCATCTCATGAACCAATACATATTCAATGCATTCAATTGGCTTTTTCATGAGCTGTAAATTTAAACAGATGCGCTTTTGTTGGGTATGACAACTGCCCCAACGAGAAGACATGTTGCGAATATAAAAACTTTCTACACGTACGCCCATGATGGGCTCCCATTTTCGTATAAGTGCGGGAATGCGTTTTTGCAGTTCTTCTTTGTAGAATTTTTGAAGGTGTTTTTCAATAGTTTCATCGGAGGCACCCGATTTCATAAAACAAAAAATTCGTTGTCCATCTATCGACACCTTGGGGTTAGTATACCCTTTATGAATGCTGATGATATAGGGTTGCCCTAAAAATAAATGGAGATGCGAGGGAGGTGCTTTGGGGCAATGTTTTTCAATCCATGCTTGTTTTTCATCAAGGAATTGAAGGATATGTTGCATGGAGCAATGTTTGGGCGCACTGATATATAGCTTTCCATTGGGATAAACGCGCAAATGGATATTTTTTATGGGTTTTAAACGCAGTGTAAAAGAAAAACCATGGCGCTCAATGGTTTCATGGGAACGTGTTTGAGCGCGCATATGAGAGTTTTAAGCCATATTAGCTTTGAAGACATCGATGATGTCAGAGACTTGAATCATCTGTAGGTCGCCAGATTGACGGTTTTTATATTCAATATCACCGTCTAAAACTGTGCGTTCCCCAAGAACTAAGCGATGAGGAATACCAATGAGATCATGATCTGCAAATAAAACCCCGGGGCGTTCTGCTCTATCATCGAATAAAACTTTAAATCCGGCATGCTGCAGTTGTTGGTAAATGGTCTCTGCTAATTCTGCAACATGAGGCTTTTGTTTAGCACCAATTGCAATCATGACAATATCAAAAGGTGCAATTGATTCAGGCCAAATAATGCCTTTCTCATCATGGTATTGTTCAATACAAGCTGCAACTAAACGGCTAACACCAATGCCATAACAGCCCATGAGCGGAATTTGTGGTTTTCCATTTTCATCCAAGACATGCAGTTTCATAGCTTGGCTATATTTATTCCCAAGTTGGAAGACATGGCCGACTTCAATACCACGACAAGACTGAAGTGTTCCTTGGCCATCGGGGCTGGTGTCACCTTCTTTTACAGAACGCAAATCCCACAGCTCAGGGGATTTAAAATTATCCCAGGTAGCATAGTTAAGGTGCATGTCTTTTTGATTGGCACCACATGCAAACCATGATAACTGCCATGCAAACTCATCAATGATGACAGGAATGCTTGCATCAATAGGACCTAAAAAGCCAGAGGGTAAATGATGTTTTTCAATCAACTCGACCTCAGGAATTAAACGTAAGGGGGATTTCACCCAGGGATGTTTAGCAGCTTTGATTTCATTCAGTTCGTCATCACCTTTTAACACTAAAGCGACAAGAGGAAATTCTTCAGTTCCTTCAACAATCAGTGTTTTGAGCAAACGTGAGGCTGGTAAATGGAGTGCTAGACTGACATCCTCGATGGTTTTTTGATTTGGAGTAGAAACTTTCAGACAAGCTTGAGGTGCATTTTGCGTTTCTTTGGTGGGTACTTTTGCTTTCGCTTGTTCAACATTTGCGGCATAGCTGCTGCCATCGCTGTAAAAAATGACATCTTCACCAGCATCGGCCATTACTTGGAACTCATGTGAGACCGCACCACCAATGGCTCCTGTATCTGCTTCTACTGCACGAAAATTTAAGCCAATACGCTCCAGAATGCGTTCATAAGCTTTGTACATTTTTCGATAGGTTTCATCTAAGCTTTCGGCGTTCATATGAAAAGAATATGCATCTTTCATGATAAATTCCCGGGCTCGCATCACGCCGAACCGTGGACGGATTTCATCTCGAAATTTGGTTTGAATTTGATAGAAGTTTAATGGCAGTTGTTTGTAAGATTTTAGCTCTTTGCGCAATAAATCAGTAATCACTTCTTCATGGGTTGGTCCAAAACAATATTCACGTTCTTGAGAATCTTTCATCGTGAGCAGTTGATCACCAAATGTATGCCATCGGCCAGTTTCTTCCCAGAGTTCAGCGGGTTGCACGGCGGGTAAAAAAACCTCTAAAGCACCGGTATAATTCATTTCTTCACGAATAATGGTTTCGATGTTTTTTAATACTTTTAAACCCAATGGCATCCAACTGTATAATCCAGAACCCAGTTTTCGAATCAACCCTGCACGAAGCATAAGTCGATGGGAGGTTAATTCCGCATCATTTGGATTTTCTTTAAGGGTGGATATAAACCATTGAGTTGCACGCATTATTTTGCTTTCCAAGAAAAAAACAAATTATAACGCTTATCTACAGCGGAGTGCAATTAATCCTTGGTCAGCAAGAATGATAATTTATGGTTTTGAATTTCATAGTTTAAAGGGACATGAATGCTTTGTATAATTTGAGATAACTGCGCAATGATTAGGCTAAGCAATAGACTTGAGAAAATCGTTGCAGAGGTTTGAAATGAGCAGAAAATGATAACGGTTGTTAATGCGGTCGTCAGAAAGGTATTCAGAAGAATTTTAATCCAATTGGCCTGATGTGAATTTAAGCGATTGATTTTTTCTATAGAAAGCTTTGTTTTAATCAAAAAAATTTGTGACGTAATAATGCCATTTTGATATTGTTTGAGATATTCTTCAATTTCTTTTTTTTGTCTGCAGAAGCCCTTATGTTGAAGATCCAATTGATTGAGATGGATTTGAATGGCATCAGTTAAGATTTTGAATTCACTCAATTGAAAAACATTATCTCTAATTAATAGAAAATCTGAATGAAGTTCGGGTTGTTCTAGGGACACTAAAATATTGTTTAAGGTCTCGTCTGTAATATTGGGATGAAGACGTAGATGGTGAAGCACTAGAGGGAGCTGGTTATGAGCCAAACTCAGTTCATGATTAGGATCAAGATTAATAAATATTTGGTGGGCGATGCCGAGCTTAATCCATTGTTGCCAAGGAAACTCCTTTTCAATGGGTTTCTTCCGGGGAATAGAGGGATTAACGCGAGTTAACGGATAAGTTAGGTGTTTTGATATAAAACAGCTTTCTTCTAAACGTAAATTTTCTGGGTTGGTTAATCCTTGTTTACCTAAAAGATTATCAAGTCGAATCACATTTTTGGGGCGCGTGTACATTTTATCAAAGTCATCGGGATTATCATGGCCATAAACATAGGTGATTTTTAGAGTTTCTTTGATTTGATATATCGAATAGGTCTGATGCTCTCGACGCCAAATAAAAGAAAATAGCGCTTTAGACGGCTCCAGGTGAGAGATAATATCTTCAGAAATGATTAAATTTTGAAAAACCTCATTTAGGTTTTCTAATGTTTTGAATAGAACTTGGTAGTCTGTACATAGAAAGGTGGTGTTAAGCTCTTTAGATAAGGACTCAATATGTCTTAAAGAGGTCGGCGCATGAGTGTATATGAAGATGTTATCGTTATTACCTAAAGAGAAATCGATAAGTGTCAGTGCAGGAAGATAATAATGGTGATATAAAATTTGAATTTCAAACCATGATATATAGTGGTGATTAACCGAGTACATCATTTTATGAAAAGATGCGCCGAGTACATCATCAAATAATGTATTGATGATGGGCGGAGGAGAGATGTCCGAGTATTTAAGGATAATGCGAAGAATTTCGGCGTCATGATTGGAAAAAATAATACGATAGTTAATTCGATTAAAAGCAAGTATACGTAAAAACTTTAAAAATAGAATGTCATTTTGACCACGATCACTCATTGTATCACCTAAGAAACGAACGGTGATGTTTGAATTAAAATTTGATAACTCATTTTCAATAATATTTTGATAAAGCTGTNNGCTGTAAATCGCGCCCGTTTAGGTGTCTTTTTTGATAAATTTTGATTAGGTTATAATATCCATTGGTTGTTATATCGAATACACCAACAGATACAAGGGTGTATATTAGTTTTACAATATTTGCATGCAAATCACCAATGGAGATTTCTGTAGGCTGCAATGAAAGTGGTTGCCTAGTCGGTTTGATTTTCAGGTTGATAATTGATTGATTTTGCATCCTATGCATTTTTTTTGTCATCAATTCAATAACTTTAGATTTTATAACATTGTAATTTATAATCTACAAGCTATATCCAAAAAATATCTGATATCATGGCTTTTTTTTATGTGAATTTATGATACCTTTGGTTTTTTTAAAATTCAAAGAGATTTTAAATGTATCAAAAGCAGCAAGAAAGTAAAATTTATTCACATTTGTTGTTTGGGATGTTCGAAAACATGTTAAGTTGGATTTTTAATCCAAATCCACTTGTCATAAGAGATGAAGATTGTTCACAAAAAGTGATTATTCATATTCGTGAGGAGGGTTGGCGCCCGCATTTTTTTTATGAGTCTCAAAAGCCTGATATCGAAAATCAATTGGGACCAATTTATGATGGGCCCTAAGCTCATAATACATTGACAGGGATGTCATCGTTTATTTGCGTAAGCCCCGCGATTTTTAAGTGTCCAAAATTTAAAATGGTTGCATCCTTTGCACCTTTTAATTTCATTGAGTCCTCAACGATCTTTATTAATCCTTTATTTTGAGAAAATTGAACGCCATATTTTTGTGTTAAAAATGATTTGATTGGTTCTGGGCTGAGATCAAGATCTTTGAGTACCATTAAATCAGCATCATTGGGTTCGACAATGTAATTTATCCAATGATTTCGATAGCAAGATAAATCCATTTTTTGATAATGTGCAACGATAAAGTCATTCATTTCAGCTTTTAAAATCATTGGATTTAAATTCATAAATAAAGAATGACCAATGATAGATTGAAATAGCCTTTTTTTAACACCAGAGTAACAAGAGGGTTGATCGGGACATAAATCATCATACTCCTCCTCAACCAATTGCCCAGCTGAATTTAAAATAACGTGACTATTATCCCAATTATGCGCGCGCCCAATGCCTGCAATGCCTGAGATAAAATAATGAAGACGACCTTCTAAAGTATGATCCTCTGTTGGCGTTGAAGATGCGTCAATGACTGCAAAAAAAAGTAAGGCTATCATTGGTAGATAGTCTTCAAAATAAGCCCATTTTTTTTCAGGGTGATTGGAATCAAATAGGGCATATTTGGCTTGGGGATGAATCCATTGATTCGGTTTGCTAAGATAGCGAAGTGCTGTATGAGCAGGATGTTTATAGTAGGCAACACATGCATTTTTACAATCTGTTGGGGACATGCGAAGGTTAATAAAATCCTCCCATGATAAAGGAAGAGAGATGTGTTGATTTTCTTGATTATAAAATGAGGCAGGAATTTTATGATAAATATTTTTTAATGTAGAGTGTAATTCGCTAATGACGTTATCAATACCTCTTTCTGAAACTTGCGGTATGTAATAGCGTAATGCAATACGATAACAGCTTTCTTCCCATGGAGATAAAGCCTTCATGGAGGACTCATGATCCTCACTAATTGATTGAATTGATGGTGTCGCTCTCGTCATTTGGGAAAATAAAGTTTCATAGTGGTGATGTTGGGCAATTTCGTCAATTTCAAATAAATAATTTAAGATATCGAGACGCTGTTGTTGTGCCACAAGCCGAAGTAAAGAACGATGATTTTGGATACATATTTGTCGAATACTGGGAAGTGAAATTAAAATTTGGCAATAAGAAAAATTGAGATCACTATTTCGATGAATTAAATCGATTAAAATATTGTAAAAAAGTAAAACTTTAGTCGCATCAAGATCAAAATCGGGTTTTAATTGCCTTTGTTTTTTGACCCATAATATTTTATTCATGACAAATGGAACAATGTATAATTGGGTCAGCTCTGGAGAAATTGCGCAAGTAACATTAAATATTGTAGGGTGCTCTAGAAGGTGATTGACGAGTGTTATGTGATTTTCAGTACAGGCGATACAACAGTAATTAAAACCATGGATATCGAAAAAAGCGGATAATTTAGTTGTGGCGATTTTAGATTCTAGCCAAATCAAGATATGTAAATGCCCATGTTTGATGGCGTCTTTAAGTAATTCAAGTGCTAATTCTTCTTGTTCTTCAGTTGAGAAACAGTGAAATAAAAATATTAAATTGCGAAGTTCCCCTGTTTTTACAATTAATTTGAATCCTTTCAAATCTGCAGTTTGTAAATAATCTCGAGTTTGTTGCATGGATAAATGAAAGCATATGGTTTGAAGTACTGGGTATGTTGTTTCACAAAGATTAAAAAATAAGTTCTCGTTCATGACTTTTTGAAATAAATTGTCAGTATGAAATGATTGTAAATAGTCAACCGTTTGAATAAATCCCAGGGATAGTGCTGATTCAATAGCTTCAAAATGGTTAATTTCAATCATTTTAATTTGGTGCGCTGGATAGCGTTCAAAAATAAACTTCACAACTTCTAATTGAGGTTGACGACATGCATTGCGAAAAGCCAAAAACTGGTTGCTTAAAATCATGTTTGGCGCATATTCAGGAGCCTGAGCTATTAAATATTTTAACGTATCAAGGTGACCATATAATGCTGCTTCCCGGAAGGGTGAAAATTGTTGATTACTGATGAATTCATAACGTAAATCTGGGGTATATTTTAAATAATAATCCAGAATCGGGATATGTCCGTTTTGTGCAGCCTCTAAAAAGCAGGTGAGTCCTTTTGTGGGCATAAAATCATCCATCAAACGCGGGCATTTTGATTCAAATAGTTTTAATATTTCTAAATAACCATGTTTGGATGCAAGTCGATAAGAAAGAAAATTTTGATAAGATAACAAATGTGCTTGTTGTAATGAATTTAAAAAAAATAACCACTTTAAAAAATCTAGATGACCATGGGTCAATGTTGTTAAAAACATAAATTGGTTTTCAATATAAAAAATGGGTGAAATTTTATAAAAACACAACACGGCAAAAGCAAATAACGAACTAAGCAGAACCGATATATAATGGTCACCTAAATCAACATGTTCTGTCACAGGAAGGAATGATAGATGAAAAAAATAGAGGGTTTGAAAAATTGAAAGCATCATAAAATAAAATTGGATTAATTCTAAGCTCTGAAGTTTGATGAATGAGTTATAAAAATAAAACATCATGTTCAGGTTGCCGTTCTTTGCCGCAAAGGTGAATCCTTCATAATGGTTAGCAGTAATCATTCCTTTAATTTGCAGTGGATGATTTTCAAAAAGATATTTTATAATGTGCAATTGATTGTATTCAGCAGCTGTCCGAAAAAGTTCATAATGATTGGAGAATACCATCATATTTTTTAAAAACGGCGCTTGCTCACTAATGAATTCTAACAATTGAAGATGGCCATTTTTAGCGGCTTCTAAGCAGATGGTCATAAAGTGTTGGTGGAGTAAAAGCGGTGTGAGATGGCATAATGTTTGTAAAATATCAATGCAAGCATGTTTTGATGCGATTTCGACGGCCCTCGGAATGTGTATATTTAAGATGGGAATCATTAAGTTTTTTACAGTGAGTTTTGCGAGGATAAAGTTAAAAAAATCAATATCCTTGGAGAGGATGCCGATGAAAAATAATTGTTCAGGTGCAATTAAAAGGAATTCATAAATTTCAATGATAAGATTGATGTCTTCTAACGCCGGATGGGTTATATACGATAAAAAAAAGAGTTCTCGTTCTTGGGGTGGATGTTGGGGAGCATCAAGGCGAACAAGCAGGTTTTCCCAATCTTCTAGGGGATGTTCATGTATTATTTTTAAATGTGTGAAAGCGTATTTTTCAAGATACTGAACAAGGGGGTTTTCTGACAATGAAAACATGAATCATAAATATAATTAAAGCATATTGCGGTTATTTTATCCCATGCCTTGTCAAATTAAAACAAATTTAAAATGTTAAGCGCATTATTAGGAATATAAAGATTTAGATACATCGATTAATGCTGTTGAATCATAATCTTTAAATGCCGCTATTTGTTTTGCATAATTGGAGAATTCAACTTGGCCCGTTGATACGTTATAAACAGCACCAACGATGCCTATCTTTTCTTCCTCAATCATATTTTTTAATATTTCACTGCGGTGATAAATTTCAATCATGCTATGCGCAATGTTCAGATGGGTAACTTGATTAACAAAATGTTGGTTTTTTCCATGCCGTTGATAAGAAATATCTTGTTCTGCTTGAATAGCCGGCGTAATTTTTTGTAATAATTGCGTGATGTGTCCCTTTTCAACATGGTTGCATGCCGCTTGAATTGCACCACAACCGGTATGGCCTAAAACAACAATCAGTTTAGCGCCAACCACATGGGTCGCGTACTCAATACTTGCCAGAATATCATCATTAATGACATTTCCGGCGACGCGAACGCAGAATAAGTCTCCGAAGGTCATGTCAAAAATAGTCTCTACAGGAACACGTGAGTCTATGCAGCCTAAAACGATGGCAATAGGGTGTTGAGTTTCAGAGGTGTGCTGAATATCAATTAAGTTGCTGCGATGAATGCGTTGCTCCTGTAAAAAACGCTCATTACCTTGTCTAAGAATATTCAATACCTCTTTTGGATTCAAATGTGTTTGTGCATCATAAGTACTGACATTAATAAAATTAATGTGATCATGAATTTCATAATGATCTTTGAATCCTATCAGGTTTAATGAGATATTGCGTAAAGGTGCTTGTTCTTCTTTGAATTCCCGAATGTAATCTAATATTTCAGTATCAATAAACTGGGCGTAGCGAGCATCAATAATTAATTGCGCATGTTCAGGAATGGTATCGAGTTCTGCGACCATTGACGCTTTATTCAGAAATGTTGTTTGCTGAGGGAGGAGCAAACGATTTGTAATGCCACTGGGGTAAATCTCTTTGATAATGTCAATTCGAGCCTGGCTATTGTATTTTAAAATATACAATATATTTACAATAAGACCTAAAATAATACCAAACAAGATATTAAAAAATAACACACTGAGAACTGTGACAATAAAAGGTATAAATTTAATGGGGCCTTCACTGTATATTTGTACATACAGTTTGGGACGTGTGATTTTATAACCGGTGTAAATTAAAATACTTGCTAAGACACAAACAGGGATGTGATTAAGAATTTCTGAAAGAAAAAAGAAAGCGCCAATCAACAAAGTTCCATGAAACATGGTGGCGACTTTGGTTTTAGCTTGGCTCTCAATATTGACAGATGTTCTAATAATCAAAGAGGTGATTGGCATACCACCTAAAAGCCCTGCAACAATGTTACCGATGCCTTGTGCCCGTAATTCTTTATTTTTATTAATAGTACGATGTTTTTTGTCAAGCTTTTCACATGCTGTGGTATTTAATAAACTCTCGATAGAGGTTGCAATCGCAAATAAAATGGCATACACATAAATCATGGGGTTCTTCCAAGCTGACCAGTTGGGGGTGCTGAGCTTGTCTAAGAATGCAGATAAATGATAAGGCGTGGGTACTTTCACTAAATGGGGGCCATGTTGAGCAAAGATAGAATCAGAGGCCAATAGCCATTGATTGAGAACAACACCTAAAATAATCACTAAAATCAGGGCTGGAAATTTTTTATATTGACTGGTAATGCATCTATCAAAAAAGAATAGAATGCTTAGGGTCATTAAAGATAAAATTAAAGCACCACTATTGAGATGAAAACTTAAGTCAATGAGTGGGTGCATCTTAGAGCTTTCAGAAGCTTCTAACAGATGATATTTGAGTTCTGAAAAATTATGAGACATGGTAAACGCCAAGGGGATTTGCTTGATGATAAGCATTATTCCTATAGCGCTAATCATGCCTTTAATAACGGACGCAGGCACGTAATCGGCATAAAAGCCATAACGTCTTGTACCGCCAAGGAATTGTAAGATACCCGAAATGAAAATGGCGAGGAGGATGGTATCAAAATCATGGAACTCTGCAAAAGCTGCAACCATAATGGCAGCTATACCGGCGGCAGGGCCGCTGACACTAATTGAGGAGGGACTCAAATAACCGACGACAATACCACCAATGATACCACTTATGATACCGGAATATAACGGTGCACCAGACGCAAGTGCCACGCCTAAGCACAATGGAACAGCAATAAGGAAAATGACAATACCTGCAGTTAAATCGTATTTAAAACTAGATTTAAAATAAGATTTAAGATGATTTATCAAGTGGGTTCCTTATTTAAATAAAGTCTTTAATATACTAATCTATTGCCTCAAAATTTTCAAATTCCCAGGCAATGTTATTTTCATTTGCTTGAGTGACTTCT
>DDPL01000076.1:0-19561 GCA_002342175.1 Legionellales bacterium UBA2469
ATGGGGTATGATGGTATTTTCAAAAATGCCATTTTTGGTATCACCCTTAACCACGGATACACAAAATATATTAAATTTTTTACCTGTGCTTAATCCACAGTTACTACCTGTGAATGGATATGATTTCCAAGCTTCTTTGAAAAAAACATTAGAAACTATGGCGCAAACAGGTGTTGAGAGCGGCAAAGTGGTGGTCATTTCCTCACGTTTACCCTCAGCACATNNGCGCCCATTCAAAAAAATCATTTAATGGATATTTATTCAAAATTATTTTCATTTTGGAATATTAAATATGCTTCTGAAATCGGGGGTATTTGGTTGCATAAGGGATTTGATGATCAATCAAAATATCAACGTTCACACAATGATGTTTGGCAATGGCGAGATGAAGGTCGTTGGTTCTTACTATTAGGAATGTTGCCGCTAATAATGGTTTTTCGTAAAGGATGGTTTTTACGATTATGGGTTTAAAACTAATTAAGATAGGTTTTTTATCATTTTTTGCACTGAACGCATATGCTATTCATTGGTGGAAAACCGCCGATCAAAAAGCTTATGTGGCTTATGAGAATCAGCAATATCAAAAAGCGATGTTTCTTTTCAAACGAGCAGATTGGCGCGGGGTGACGGCTTTCCGACAAAAAAATTATGCGCAAGCAATTCGTGCATTTGCAGAAATAACCTCTGCAGATGGTTTTTATAATTTAGGTACTGCTTTAGCATTTCAAGGCGATTATGACAATGCCATTAAAGCGTATCATAAAGCATTATCGATAGAGCCGGGGCATGTAGATGCTAAGTATAATTTATCGATTTTAGAAAAAATGAAGCAGGACCAAAAACAACAGCAAAACTCCAACCAACAATCAGAGAACAAAAAACAGGAACAAGACCAACCTCAAGATGAGTCTAAAAACCAAAAGAATAAGCAAAAATCAGCCTCTAAAAAGCCTCAAACTCAAGAACAGAAAAAAAACGATCCGTCTAAAATCGATAAACAACAAGAGGCACAAGAAGGGCAATGGCTAAAACTGATTGAAGATGATCCAGCGGGGTTGTTAAAACAAAAGTTTTTAAGGGATTATCAGCGAGAAGTTGAAGAGGGGAAAGCATGAGATTTTTAAAAATAGGACTCTTTTGGATAATTTATGGATGTGCATATGCAGCTATTGAGATGCAAGTCTCTCCTCAACAACCCATGTTAGATGATGAGATTCAGTTGATCTTGAAGCAAACCGACTCAAATGATAAAAGACCTCCAGATTTATCAGGATTATCGAACGATTTTGAAATTATTGGTACTCAGCAAAGCATGTCTTATCAATTTTTCAACGGCCATGCCAGTCAGGAGAACATGTGGACGGTCGTGATGCATGCTCGACGAGCTGGTCAAATTACGATTCCTCCGATTCAATGGGGGACTGAAAAGACCAAAGCCATGTCACTAGAGGTTCAAACCATTGCATCAAATCGTCCCCTGCCAGCACCTGCAACCTCACAACGAAATGTTTTCATGCAATGGACGTTTGAGCCAGAACAACCTGTTTTACACGAGCAGATTAAGGTTCATTTGGAAATCATTCATCATTTGCCTTTGTTGGATGCAAAATTATCGCCACCAACGGTTGAAAATGGGTTATTATTTTCATTGGATCAGCATCAACATCGTATTGATATGATTCAGGGTAAGCGATTTGAAATCGAAAAATATGAGTACATGATATATCCTCAAAAAGCAGGTGAAATGGTGGTTCATGGCCCGGAATTAAATGCGATGGAATATGAAATGATTCCAACACCTATCCATGAAACACTGAAGGCACAAACTTTTAAAGTGGGATTGCCTGAAAGTATGTCAAATATAGAAAATTGGTTGCCGGCAAAAAGCTTAAGTTTTAAGGAATTAAAGCCGCTCCAACAAGATATGGGCATTCAGGCAGGTGACACGATAGGTCGAAAAATTCGTATTGATGCGATAGGGGTTCCTGGTAATTTGTTGCCGGATTTAAAGCCTTCTTGTGGTGAAAATTGTAAAGTATATGTAAAACCTGCAAAGATTAAAAACCAGGTGAAGCAAGGAGAGCTTTACGGCAGTAAAACTTTTGAAATCAATTATCTACCCACACGAGAAGGCGATTTTCAAATTCAAGCCATCGATATTCCTTGGTTTAATACAAAAACTCGAAAACGAGAGCACTTAGATATTCCCGCATTTCAGCTAAAAGTATTTAAAGATGGTGAAATGCCAACAATGGATAAAGTCCAAGCGCCGCAATTATCATCACAAAAACAAATTCCCTTGTGGGGCAGTATGTTGATGGCTTTAATGGGTGGTATGTTATTAATGAAATTATGGACATCAATGCGATGGAAAAAATATTGGCAACAATTCCAAGAACAGGACTTTGGCTTTATGCAGCTTAAAAAAGCATGTCTTGCTCAAGATATGTATAAGACACGAGAATTAATTTTAAATTGGGCTCAGCAAGCCGGTTTTGAAAAACCGATTCGTGACTTATATGATATTTCTGCGCAGGTGGACAATGAGGCTTTTAAAAAAGAATTGGGACATTTGAATGAGTGTCTTTATGCTGCTAAAAAAACAAAAAAATGGGATGGTGAAGCGTTTTGGCATGTATTTTCTGCATTAAAACTTAAAAAATTAAAAAAAAATAATGTTTCAATGCCATCGCCACACTTAAATCCATGATTGAATTTTGGGCATCATATTGCGGGTCTTAAATATGCATGTTATACCATATATAAATAATAATATTTGCCCAAGGCGTAAATAATGATTTGGCGAGTTCTGCGTTGCCTCATATGCATCTACACTTTTATTCAGTTGAATACTAGTTTCGCTTACCCTTCATTTACAACATTGTTTGGTAAGTTTGACTCTATTTTGGTGCGCGGTGATATAACTGTAACCATTCACCGAACTTCAGGGCCCAGTTATGCAGTGGTTCATGGTGATTCTGCCGATTTAAATGGATTGGATTTTTCAATTGAAAAATCATGGTTGAAGGTTTGCCTAGGAAAAGGATATCCCCATTTTAGCAAAGTGACGGTTGATATTTACGTAAAAAATCTTCATCGGCTCACGCAACGTGGCCAAGCTCGTGTAATTGGTAATGGTATTTATTCTTCTGGATTGATTGTTTCATCGATTGGTGTGGCGCCTGTTTATTTAAATGGCAGCATCGCATTGAAAGGTGTGCAGGCACGAGGGAGAGCACATGTAGATATTCATGGGATTAATACGAAAACGATGAGCATGGATATGCGTGATTATGCTTATGCGCGTTTGCAAGGAACAATAGGTGTTTGCCAGCTGAATATCTATGATTACAGTTGGTTAAGTATGTTTTGGGTAAATACCAATGAAATGCATTTGTCGTTGGCGGAAAATACCTACGTGCAAATGGCCGGCCAATTATTATTGCTTGATTTAGAATTGTTTGATAATTCACACTTCTATGGTCGATATTTACGAGTTAATCGTTCGTTTGTTAGAACTCATGATAGAGCATTGGCAGAGATTACGACAACACGTGCGCAGCATACCCTGGCAACGGGTGAAAGTCATATTGATTTTTACAATATCCCACGTGTTAAATCTAGTTTAATGGCAGGAAATTCGGCCGTTATGGATATGCGCGAGTGGACATGGCGTTGGATATACCAAGATAGTAATTTCTTGGATTAATCCGTCATTTTTTTTTGAGATTAATCACTTGAATTAATTTTTGAAGGTCATCATCTAAAGGAAGAACATGGCCTGAATTTTCTAATAAAATAATATCCATGTTTAGGCAGTTGGTCAGTTTATTAATGACCGATGTTGAATTGACCACATTATCATGTGTACCCAAGAAGAGTGTTGTTGGATGTGTCCAGCCTTTGTGTTGATAATTTTGGATGAAATTTAAAATTTCTATTATGGTGGGTAATGGCAGCAATCGATAAAGCAATTCTTCCTCTTTGGAAAGAAAAACTCGGCCCCCGACATTACGTACGAATTTAAAGCCCAGCTTGTGACATATTTTGGATAGTTTGAGTAATGCAGGTAAAGAAGATACCAAATCAAGAGCTGGTGCCAATAGATATAAATGATGAATTGGGAATTGGTGGGCAAGGTGGCAGGCAATCAAACCGCCTAAAGATAAACCCAGTACATCCACTTGATCATAGGATTTAGCAAGATATTGATAAGCATCGCATCCTGAACTTAACCATTTTTCTGCTGTTGATACTTCAAAATCAAGAAGATTTGTGCCATGTCCTGCGAGTTGAGGCATGTATATGCAATCGTACTTATTAATTTGTGGTGCCAATAGACGGAAAACGGCGGGAGAAGATGAAAATCCATGGAGCATAAGCAAAGCGGATTTTTTTTGGATATGAATTTTTTCTTCTTTTGGTAAAATCAAAGAAAGGTCGTTTTGATGGGGTGTATGAATTTGTTTCCCCTGATACATCCATACAAAATCATCCAGATTAGGGGTTAGAGACATGATACAATTCCTTTATTTCTACCACAGTTAGGGTATATTTTTGCAGAATAAAAATAAACCTGCAATGTTCTCACACTGGCGTTTGTTAAATTTATGTCTGCGTGGCATAATATGCGCTTTTAAGTTTTTCTGATTTTACAATGAAAGAACAAATTGATATTCATTCGAAAAATGCACTACAAAAGATCGTGAATGATTTAGGGCTTGAGTATCCCTCTGATGTACAGTTTAGCATTGAACGACCTCGCGACCCAACCCATGGCGATTTTTCAAGTAACATTGCAATGGTATTGGCAAAGCCTTTTAAAATGGCTCCACGCCTATTAGCAGAAAAACTCTTGGATTGTTTACACAAAGAAATGACAATTGCCAAAGTTGAGTTGGCAGGACCTGGATTTATCAACTTTAAAATGAAAGGCGATTTATTGCAGGAAAATTTAAATACATTATGGATTGAATCACAATCCGGTAGAATAAAAAAAACGCACCCATTAAAAATTATTGTGGACTATTCATCGCCAAATTTGGCCAAGGAAATGCATGTAGGCCACTTGCGGTCAACGATTATTGGGGATGCAATCGCTCGAGTATTGGATTATCAGGGACATGACGTTATTCGCCAAAATCATGTTGGTGATTGGGGAACCCAATTTGGAATGTTATTGGCACACTTTGATGATGAGCAGAAGGCCCATGCAGGTAGCGTTAAACTCACCGATTTGGAGACGTTTTACAAGTCTGCCAAACTGCGCTTTGATCAGGATGCAGCGTTTGCTGAGCGTTCAAGACAATGGGTTGTGTTGTTGCAATCAGGCGATAAGCATTGCTTAAAGATGTGGAAAACATTTATTCATTTATCCTTATCACATTGTCAGGATATTTATGAACGCTTAGGGGTTCAGTTATCCCCCAACGATGTTCGACCAGAAAGCGCATATAATCGCGATCTACCGATTGTGATTGAAGAATTAAAACAAAAAGCGCTGTTGGTTGAACATGAGGCTGCTCAATGTGTCTTTATGGATGCATTTAAAGGCAAGGATGGTGAAACACTTCCTGTCATTGTTCAGAAAAAAGATGGTGGTTTTTTATATGCAAGTACCGATTTGGCTGCCATTCGTTATCGACAACAGATGCTTCATGCCGACAGAATTTTATATGTCGTCGATGCCCGTCAAGCCCTACATTTTCAGCAAATCTTTGCATTAGCAAAATTAGCTGGTTATGCATCACCCTCATTACAGTTAGAGCATGTTAGTTTTGGAATGGTTTTAGATAAATCAGGACGTCCATATAAAAGTCGTGATGGCGGGGTTACAAAGTTAGCGGATCTATTGGATGAAGCTGAAAAAAGAGCTTATGAGCTGATAAAGAGTAAGCAAACTGCAGCATATCCAGAATCGGAATTAAAACAGATGGCATCAGTCATTGGTATCGCATCGGTGAAATATGCCGATTTATCAAAACATCGTTCTAGTGATTACGTTTTTGATTGGGATGCCATGATTTCTTTTGAAGGAAACACAGCACCTTATTTGCTATATGCCTATACCCGAATTTACAGTTTGTTTCAAAAAGCCAATATGAAAGAAGAAGAGCTATCATATGATTTTAAATTGCGTGCAGACAAAGAAATTGAATTGGCAAAACAGTTGATTCAATTTTCTGAAGTTATCGATATGGTTGGATTGAAAGCAACCCCACATTTATTGTGCACCTATCTCTATGAGTTGGCTGGTATATTTTCTTCTTTTTATGAAAGCTGTCCAATCTTGAACCAAGACGATGTCGAATTAAAAGAAAGTCGCTTGAAATTAGCAGCACTCACGGCAAACGTTTTACGACAAGGATTGGACCTTTTAGGAATACCAGTGCTCAATCGAATGTAAGATTGGGAAATGTATGCAGATGCTTGCACAATTGAGATTGCTGCGGTATTATGCATCCGTCCATTAGGATAAACCGTTTGACTCACGGGGATAGCTTGTTAAATGAACCTCTAGTGGTTAGCAGCAAGAACCTCCCTTTATGGGAAACCCTTGTATTTTAACGATAAGGGATAGGTCAAGATCCAACGTGAACATAGGTATGAAAAAACAAATCAGCACTCTCAAAAAAATAAAAATATGGCTTTTTTGGCCTTTTTTTATAGTAGGGATCATAAGCTTGATGATATACATGCAGTTCGGGGAAATAAAGACACGGTCATTTTTTCTCGGGGCGATGATAGCTATCGTGCCAAATGCTGTCTTTGGGTTTAGTTCTTTTCGTTATTTTGGGGCGCTACAAAGCAAACAAATATGGCGAAGTTTTGTGAGAGGTGAGGTATTTAAGATCGCACTTTCAGTCATGATGTTTGGATTGGTTTTTCATTACCTGCTTATAAACCCTGCATGGTTTATGATGGCTTTTATTTTGATGCAATTTATAGATTTTATCTTAAATTGTTGGTTGTTGAATCGCTAAGGCTTGGAAAAAAATATGATTTCAAACACCGAATATATTAAACACCATTTAACTTATTTGACGTTGAATTTAAAAACAATGACATTAGGTCATGGTGGTGGATTTTGGACTTTAAATTTAGATACGGTTTTTTTCTCCATTTTAATGGGAATAATCGCAATTGGTGTGTTGTATTTTGCAGCACGTAAAGTCACGTCTGGCGTTCCAGGAAAATTACAAAACTTTGCTGAGCTGATGCTGCAATTTGCAGACGGACAGGTTAAAGACTGTTTTCATGGAAAAAATGATTTGATTGGGCCATTGGCATTAACCATTTTTATGTGGGTTTTCATGATGAACTTCATGGATATCGTGCCCGTAGATATTCTTCCTAAAATTGCGCAACTGTTTGGATTTCATTATCTGAAAGTTGTTCCGACAAACGATTTGAATTTAACCTTTGGGATGTCAATTTCGGTCTTTTTCTTGATTCTGTTTTATAGCATCAAAATTAAGGGTGTAAAAGGGTTTACCAAAGAATTAACTTTAAATCCATTCAATCACCCCGTGTTTATTCCCGTAAATTTAATCTTAGAATTTACAACATTAATTGCGCGTCCAATTTCATTGGCATTGCGGTTATTTGGAAATATGTATGCCGGTGAATTGATATTCATCTTGATAGGGCTCTTTACGTTACAAGCGACTTGGGATCACCCAACCGCGGGAACGGTTGCCTTGTCATTTACACAAGCATTGCTTTCTTTGGGATGGTCAATATTCCATATTTTGGTTATCACTTTGCAAGCGTTTATCTTCATGGTCCTCACCATTGTCTATCTGAGTATGGCCCACGAAGAGCATTAAGAGTAGTGTCGTTTAATTGTTATAAATTAAGGGGAAAAAAATGCAAGTTGCTAGTTTGTTAGCTCAAGTACAAAGCATGACCGTTATTGCGGTAGCAATTTTAATCGGTTTAGGTGCGCTAGGAACCGCGATTGGTTTCGGTTTATTGGGCGGAAAATTCTTAGAGGGTGCTGCTCGTCAACCTGAAATGGTACCTATGCTTCAAGTTAAAATGTTCATCGTTGCTGGTCTTTTAGATGCGGTAACAATGATTGGTGTTGGTATTGCATTGTTCTTTACATTTGCAAACCCATTTTTGGCAAATTTAGCAGCTTAACAAAGACGGGAGTTTTACTCCCTTCTCGCTTTATTGGAGAAGAGATCGTGGATATTAACATGACTCTGGTGGTGCAAATGTTGGTGTTTGCCGCATTTGTATGGTTTACCATGAAATTTGTGTGGCCACCCATATGTAAGGCCCTTGATGAAAGACAAGCAAAAATTGCTGAAGGACTAGCGGCAGCTGATCGTGGTAAACACGAATTAGAACTTGCCCAGCAACACATAAAGCAAGAAATGAAGAATGCCAAAGTGCAAGCTGCTGAATTACTTGAGAAAGCCAATAAACAGGCTGCTCATATGGTTGAAGAAGCACGCAACGAAGCAAAATTGTCTGGCGCACATATGATTAAGCAAGCTCAAGAGCAAATCGAGTTAGAAGTTCAACATGCGAAAAAGCGCTTGCGAACAGAAGTGGCTGACTTAGTAATGTCGGGCATGGAAAAAGTGATTCAAGGTTCTTTACCTGAAGCCACGAAAAAGCAAGCTGTTGATCAATTGATTTCTGATATTTCTAAGGAGTAAGTTCCAGATGGAAGACTTACAAACAGTAGCGCGGCCTTATGCAAAGGCTTTTTTTGAGTTAGCTGTTGAACATAAAGGCTTAAAAGAATGGAGTGACGTTCTTTCGGTGCTAGCAACAGCTGTACAAGACAAAAATATGCAGCGAATGTTGAGCCATCCTGAAGTGACTGAAGAAATGTTAACAGATACTTTATCTGCAATTTTGAAAAAAATGTTCAAAGCAGATAAGGAATTTGATGTTTATGTCAGATCAATTTGTACTATGGCAAAGCATCGCCGCTTGGCAGTTATCGCAGAAGTTGCTCGCCAATTCGAGACTTTGAAAGCTACACATGAAAAAATGTGTTCAGGCGTCGTTTATACGGCTATCGAGTTGGATAAACAACAACTGTCTCAGTTAGAAACAGGATTACAAAAGAAACTTAATAAGACCGTTCATTTAAATCAAGTTGTTCAACCCGAACTGCTTGGTGGCGCCAAGGTAGAAATCGGCGATATGGTCATCGATGGCACATTGCGCGGACGTTTACAGCGATTATCACAATCGTTGTTCTCGGCTTCTTAATGGTTTTATAACTTGAATTCGTAGAAAGAGGATTCTATTTATGTCAGAACAAATTGTACTGAGTCCCTCAGAGATAAGTGACATTATCAAACAAAAAATAGAACAATTTAAAGTGGTTGCTGAAGTCAGCAACGAAGGCACTATCGTGAGTTTGAAAGACGGCATCGTACGTCTTCACGGTATGGACGCAGTTATGCAGGGTGAGATGATTGAATTTCCAGGCGATGTTTATGGCTTGGCACTAAACCTTGAACGCGATTCTGTCGGTGCGGTTGTTCTTGGAGACGCTTCTCATTTGGCTGAAGGTCAAAAAGCCAAATGTACAGGTCGTATTTTAGAAGTACCTGTCGGTCCTGAGCTTTTAGGACGCGTGGTCAATGCTTTAGGACAACCAATTGATGGTAAGGGCCCTATAACAGCTAAATTACATGCACCTATTGAAAAAGTAGCGCCTGGCGTTATTGCGCGTCAATCGGTATCACAACCTGTACAGACGGGCTTAAAAGCAGTTGATGCGATGATCCCCGTTGGTCGTGGACAACGTGAGTTAATCATCGGTGACCGTCAAACCGGTAAAACAGCTATTGCTATCGATACGATTATCAATCAAAAGGGTACAGGCATTAAATGTATCTATGTTGCGGTTGGTCAAAAAGCATCTTCCGTTGCGGCCATTGTACGTAAGTTAGAAGAACACGGTGCCATGGAACACACAATTGTTGTAGTTGCTGGCGCTGCTGATGCTGCTGCATTACAATTTATTGCACCTTATGCCGGTTGTGCGATGGGTGAATACTTCATGGAACATGGTGAAGATGCATTGATCATTTATGATGATTTAACTAAGCATGCTTGGGCTTATCGTCAAATTTCCTTATTGTTGAAACGTCCACCAGGTCGTGAAGCATATCCAGGGGATATTTTCTACTTGCACTCACGTTTATTAGAGCGCGCTGCTCGTATAAATGCAGAAGAAGTAGAAAAATTAACCCATGGTAAAGTGAAAGGTCAAACCGGTTCTTTAACTGCGTTGCCCGTGATTGAAACGCAAGCAGGTGACGTATCTGCATTCGTTCCTACCAACGTTATTTCGATTACCGATGGACAGATCTTCTTAGACGTTGACTTGTTTAACTCGGGTGTTCGTCCAGCGATTAACTCTGGTCTTTCTGTATCTCGTGTGGGTGGAGCTGCTCAAACGAAAATCATGAAAAAATTAGGTGGTGGTACACGTTTAGCCTTAGCACAATTCCGTGAATTAGAAGCCTTTTCTCAGTTTGCTTCTGATTTGGATGATGCGACACGTAAACAACTTGAACGTGGACAACGAATCACTGAAATTATGAAACAAAAACAATATGCCCCATTTTCTGTTGCACAAATGTCAGTGTCCTTGTTTGCAATTGAAAAAGGTTATTTAGATGACGTTCCTGTTAACCAAGTTCGTACTTTTGAACATGGGTTACAAGATTATATGCAACATCATCATGCGAAATTGATGTCAAAAATCAATGAAACTGGCGATTACAGTTCTGAGATTGAGTCTCAATTGCATGCCGCTGTAAAAGCATATAAAGAAACGGCTTAATCAAACCAGGATGGTGGTGTTGCCGCCATCCGTCATTGAGTGAACTAAAATGGCTGGTGCAAAAGAAATTCGAACGAAGATAGCAAGCATTAAAAACACGCAGAAAATTACGCGTGCAATGGAAATGGTTGCTGCAAGTAAAATGCGTAAAACCCAAGATCGAATGCGGACATCACGGCCCTATGCGACCAAAATTGCTCAAGTGATTAATCATTTAGCAAGAGCCAATTCTGAATACCGTCATACATTTCTGCAAAAAAGAGATGTGAAAAATATCGGATTAATTGTTGTAACTTCCGATAGGGGTTTGTGCGGTGGTTTAAATGCAAACCTTTTAAGAATGTGTGTTCAGCAGATTCGTGATTGGGAAGGACAATCCATTCCAACACAATTGGCAATATTTGGACGTAAAGGACAAGCCTTTTTCCGTCGTGTGGGTGGTCATGTTCTTGCATCATCAGGAACATTAGGTGATATTCCTAACATTTCTGATGTGATTGGTGTTGTTTCAACAATGCTAGAGGCATATGAAAATGGAGAATTGGATGCGCTTTATGTAAGTTATAACCAATTCGTTAACACCATGACGCAAAAACCTGTGATACAACAAATCTTACCTTTGCCAGATGGTGAAGACGAAGATGAGTTACAACATCACTGGGATTATATCTATGAGCCTGATTCAAAAGAATTGTTAGATCATCTTTTGCATCGGTATATAGAAATGCAAATTTACCAAGCGGTTGTTGAAAACATTGCTTGCGAACAAGCAGCAAAAATGGTTGCCATGAAAAGTGCAACGGATAACGCGGGTGAATTAATTAAAGAATTCCAATTGGCCTATAACAAAGCGCGTCAAGCTGCAATTACCCAAGAATTAGCGGAAATTGTGGGCGGTGCCGCGGCTTTATGAGAGGGTGAGATATGAATATTGGTACGATTGTACAAGTTATTGGGGCTGTTGTTGACGTTGAGTTTCCACGTGATAGCGTGCCTAAAGTAAATGATGCTTTATTTCTAGAAGGTGGAAATTTAGTATTCGAAGTTCAACAGCAATTAGGTGATGGCGTCGTAAGAACTATTGCTCTAGGAACAACAGATGGTTTAAAAAGAGGTTTAAAAGTTACAAACTCTCAAGAACCCATTAAAGTTCCTGTTGGAACCGAGACCCTCGGTCGAATTATGGACGTTTTAGGGCGCCCTGTTGACGAAAAAGGTGATATCGGCGCAAAAGAACATTGGTCAATTCACCGAGCCGCACCTAGCTATGAAGAACAAGCAGGCAGCCAAGAAGTTTTAGAAACGGGTATTAAAGTTATTGACTTGTTATGTCCTTTTGCGAAGGGCGGAAAAGTTGGTTTATTCGGTGGTGCCGGGGTAGGTAAAACCGTTAACATGATGGAATTGATTCGTAACATTGCGATTGAGCACAGTGGCTACTCAGTATTTGCTGGGGTTGGTGAGCGTACTCGAGAGGGTAATGACTTTTATCATGAGATGAAAGACTCAAACGTATTGGATAAAGTATCTTTGGTTTACGGACAAATGAATGAGCCACCAGGTAACCGTTTACGAGTGGCGTTGACCGGTTTGACCATGGCTGAAAAATTCCGTGACGAAGGCCGTGATGTTTTATTATTTATCGATAACATCTATCGTTATACCCTAGCAGGGGTAGAGGTCTCTGCGTTATTAGGACGTATGCCATCTGCAGTAGGTTATCAGCCTACATTGGCAGAAGAAATGGGGATGTTGCAAGAGCGTATTACATCAACCAAGACAGGGTCTATCACATCGATTCAAGCAGTATACGTACCTGCGGATGACTTAACTGACCCATCACCAGCAACAACATTTGCTCACTTGGATGCGACTGTTGTATTATCGCGACAAATTGCTGAACTTGGAATTTATCCAGCAGTCGATCCATTAGATTCTACATCTCGTCAGTTAGACCCATTAATTGTTGGAAGTGAACATTATGATACTGCACGCCAAGTTCAGATGACCTTACAACGTTATAAAGAACTGAAAGATATTATTGCGATTTTAGGTATGGACGAGTTATCGGTTGATGATAAACGAGTCGTATACCGTGCGCGTAAAATTCAGCGTTTCCTATCGCAACCATTCTTCGTTGCTGAAGTCTTCACGGGTTCACCAGGAAAATATGTGCCATTAAAAGAAACTATTAAGGGTTTCCAAGCCATTTTATCCGGTGAGTGTGATGACCTTCCAGAACAAGCGTTCTATATGGTTGGTTCGATTGATGAAGCTTTTGAGAAAGCAAAATCTTTATAAGTGAGTAGGAAATGGCGATAACCATGAAACTAGATATTGTCAGTGCAGAAAGAGAAGTTTTTTCAGGCTATGTACAATTTATCGTGGTCACAGCTTTGCTCGGTGAAATCGGTATTAAACCAGGACATGCACCGTTATTAACACTGATTAAACCCGGTGAAATCACGGTAACCAAGGAAGATGGAACAGATGAAATCTTTTATGTGTCTGGTGGTTTATTAGAGATTCAACCTTATTCAACAACTATCTTAGCAGATACAGTAGAACGAGCAGATTCATTAGATGAAGCCGCTATTTTACAAGCTAAAAGAGAAGCTGAAGAAGCCATGCAAAAACGTGATAGTGATATTGATTACACGAAAGCTGCAGCAGAACTCGCTCGAGCAGTTGCACAAATTCGTGCAATTCAAAAAATTCGTAAAAAACATCATTAATAATGAAATCAAATGGTGCTTTCAAGCACCATTTTTTTTATAATCATTTTAAAACCTTTTAATTCCAACAACCGATGGTGGCAGCAATGGATTCTATTGTTGAAAAAAAATCTTTATCAAATTTTACTTCAGAAGCCTATTATGAATACGCCATGGCTGTTATTTTAGATAGAGCCCTACCTCATATTGCGGATGGTTTAAAGCCGGTTCAACGTCGAATTGTCTATGCCATGTCAGAGTTGGGACTCAAAGCGCAAAGTAAATATAAAAAGTCTGCTCGTACAGTCGGGGATGTATTGGGTAAATTTCATCCACACGGCGATAGTGCTTGTTATGAAGCAATGGTATTGATGGCTCAATCATTTTCATATCGTTATCCTCTCATCGATGGCCAAGGTAACTGGGGATCTGCAGATGATCCTAAATCGTTTGCGGCGATGCGTTATACCGAGGCCAGATTATCCCCATACGCTGAATTATTATTGCGTGAATTACCTTTTGGTACCGTTGATTGGGTGGATAATTTTGATGCTACTTTACAAGAGCCATCGTTATTACCGGCACGGCTTCCGAACGTACTATTAAATGGAGCATCCGGGATTGCAGTTGGGATGGCCTCAGATATATTGCCACATAATATTCACGAAGTTGGACAAGCATGCATGATGTTATTGGATAGACCCGAAAGCACGCTTCAAGATGTCTTTAAACATATCCAAGGCCCAGATTTTTCAACTGAAGCAGAAATTGTAACGCCTCGAGAACAAATGCAAGCGATGTATGCTGAAGGTGGTGGAACTGTGAAGTGTCGTGCGATTTATGTTCATGAAAAACAAACCATTGTGATTACGGCATTACCTTACCAAGTTTCTGGTGCTAAAGTTTTAGAACAAATTGCTGCACAAATGAATCAAAAGAAATTACCCATGCTGGAAGATTTGCGCGATGAATCTGATCATGAATATCCAACACGCTTGGTTTTAAAGTTGCGTTCAAACCGTGTTGATGCTGATGCCATGATGAGTCATTTATTTGCAACGACTGATCTTGAAAAATCTTATCGCTATAACTGTAATTTGATTGGTTTAAATGGACGCCCAGAAGTCAAAAGCTTGTTACAAGTCTTAAATGAATGGATTGGCTATCGACTCACAACAGTAACACGCCGTTTAACGCATCGATTAAATCAAGTTCTCGATCGATTAGAGGTGATTCAAGGTTTATTAATTATTTACCTGAATCTTGATGAGGTGATTCGCATCATTCGTGAAGAGGATGAGCCGGCGCAAGTCTTGATGCAAACTTTTCAACTGACTGAGCGGCAAGTTTACGCTATTTTAGAAACCAAGTTAAGACATTTGGCAAAACTTGAAGAGCATTTGTTGCGCGCTGAATTGGAGAAATTATTAGCCGAACAAGCGGAGTTACAAAGTTATTTGAACAGTCATGGCGCACTTCGTAAGTTGGTAAAATCTGAAATTTCCGAAGACATCAAAAAATATGGTGATGCGCGACGTTCTCCGATTGTTGCGCGGCAGGCAGCGCAAGCTATGTCCATTACAGAAAGCATTCCAAATGAATGGTTAACCATCATTATGTCGAAACAAGGTTGGATTAGGGCGGCAAAAGGACAAGAGATTAATGGAGAGACTTTCCCTTTTAAAGCCGGAGATGGCTTTTTGATGCAGTGTGTAGCAAAAAGCAATCAGATGATTAATTTCTTTGATTCAGATGGGAAAATTTATCAATTGGCGGCGCATTCCTTGCCCTCCGCGCGAGGTCAGGGTGAGCCTTTAACCAGTCGCTTAAATCCATCTGATGGTGCACAATTTATATGCATGGGTTTAGTGGAGCCTGAGGAACAATATCTCATGGCAAATTCAGCAGGCTTTGGATTTTGTGTGCCGGCAGATTCGGCTCAGACCAAAAATCGAAACGGGAAGGCTTGTATGAATTTACCCAAAGGTGCAAAACTATTACCTGTGGCGGGATTTAAACCAGAAGGTGAGCAGTACCTGGCTATGCTAAATTCATTAGGACGTATCTTAATTATTCCTTTATCAGAGGTTCCTATATTAGGTAAAGGGAAAGGTAATATTTTAATCAAATGTAAGTCAAGTTTTGAGCATCAACCGATAGAGCTGCTTTCTGCTGTGATTTTAACACCTACATCCAAGTTAGTTGTGTCGACACCTAAACAACAACAAAAATTGGATTATTCAAAGTGGCAAGCCTTTATTGGAAAACGAGGTCAAACGGGAAAAAATGTTGCTAAAAATGTGGCCTCAGCACAATCATTATCTGTGATTGCTTAGGGATGTATTTATGACCCATCCTACCAATATTGTCTGGTTTAAGCGTGATTTGCGTATAGCAGATCATGCCCCTCTTTTTGAGGCGGGACTGGTGGGTAAGGTGTTACCACTGTATATTGTGGAACCTGAATTATGGCGACAGCCGGATGCTAGTCGAAGGCATTGGCAATTTATTCATGATTCACTAGTGGAGCTCAGCCAATCACTTGAACGAATAGGAGCATCATTAATTATTCGTATTGGAGAAGCGGTTGATGTTTTGCAACATCTCCTCGATGAGTTAGGCGCCGTGACGCTTTGGTCGCACGAAGAATCAGGAAATGGTTGGACCTATCAAAGGGATATTTCTGTAAAAGCTTGGTGTCGCTCAAAGTGTATTGATTGGCATGAATTTCCCACCAACGGCGTGGTACGTGGACTTAAAAGTCGCGATGGTTGGGCAAAACTGCGTGATACCCGTATGGCATCACCCATCATTCAAATGCCTCATGAACTCAATATGAAAATGGGTATTCAATCACATGAATTACCGCATAAAAATCATACAATTTTTGGGATAGATTCCATTGGCTCTGTGCAGTCGGGGGGACGAAAGGAAGCACAAAAAACCTTGGATTCCTTTTTAAAAGAACGCGGGCGAAATTATATGCAAACCATATCCAAACCAGGGACTTCTGCGCGCCATTGTTCACGTTTAAGTACCCACATTACCTATGGCACGATATCTGTACGTGAAATTGAGCAGGCCACCAAATCAAAAATACATTCATTGGTCGGCAACCATGATCCCGATGCTTCCTATTTTCGGCGAAATCTTAAGGCATTTCTCTCAAGATTGGCTTGGCACTGTCATTTTATTCAAAAATTGGAACAACAACCAGAGATTGAGACAGTGTGTATGCATCCTGCATTTGAGGGGATGCGAGAGCCTCATTTTCGCGATGATTATTTTGAGGCCTGGAAGACAGGTAACACAGGTTACCCACTTGTAGATGCGTGTATGCGATCGTTACATGACAATGGCTGGATCACATTTCGTATGCGTGCGATGTTGGTATCATTTGCAAGTTATCATCTATGGTTAGATTGGCGAAAAACGGCTCCATTTCTTGCAAAGCTTTTTACAGACTATGAGGCAGGCATTCATTATTCACAATTTCAAATGCAATCTGGGGTAACGGGTATTAATGCCGTGCGGATGTATAATCCTATAAAGCAATCATATGATCATGATCCACAGGGAAAATTCATTCGCCGTTATGTTCCGGAACTGCAATCTATACCAGATAATTTCATTCATGAGCCTTGGCAAATGGAGGATGTTTTAGCAAAGTATCCCTCACCTATTGTTGATCATCGTGTCGCAATAAATTTTGCACGTCAGGAAATTTCGGCACGTTGGAAACAAGATGGTTTTCGGGATGAATCCCGCGCGGTGAGCAAAAAACTTGGCAGTCGGTCGAGGACGGTAACACGTCAAAAAACATCAAAGAAAAAAAATTCAAAGCAATTATCATTTGATCTCTAAAGATAAAACTGGCTTAAGGGTTTAAATGCGATATTGAAGACCAATACTACCAAGATTAATGTATTGCGATCCTAAAAACATATTCCAGTTACTGGTTGCAACATGATTGGAATAGACGGTTGAACCAAAGGTCATATTGGATTCCGCGATATATAAAAATCGGTATTCTGCGCTGATACTCCAATGTTTATCAAGGGCATGAAAAAAACCGACTTTAGGCTGCACGGCAAAAGCACCCGCATAAGCGTTGGGAGATGAGTTGAAATAATTGATACCGGGCTTGGGAGCAGAGATCTGCTCAGATTGTCCATTGCGGACTTTCATGTAACTGCCACCAAGCCCTAAACCAACATAGGGTTGCAGCGATTCAAGCGTGTTGTGCTTAAATTTAAAAACAACATTCCCAAAAAACAAGCCATTATTAATAGGTAAAGATGTTTTAAAATTATCTAAATCAACTTGAGAGGTATTGTTGTTGACTTCATTACCAGTCAAATTAGTGTATAAATAGTAGCCTTCAAATTCTGTCGCTAAAGTGAGATGTATATCTTTACTTAATTGGAGTTGTCCGGGAATCTCTTTTCCGATTTGACCACCGCCGAGACCACCTGGGTTTTGTGTAGATGCAGAGCCTATTGCATCTACATAAAAATGGCCACCTTGGGATTCAGGAAAATATGCTGTTCCACTTTGAATTTGTTTGGGTGTAGAGTTTGAGCCTAATCCGCCAAAGAGTCCCAAATACATATCTTTGGGTAATGAAAGACCGGCACTTGCTTGAGCACTGATGGTTATTAAGACAAATAGAAGTCGTGATCTGCTCATTATAAAAAATGATGATGATTATTAAATAATCATGAAATATTTTTATAAATCTGTCAAATTTCAATGCCGATGTATTATTCTTGAGCAACCTCTTTAATTCGAGATTCTAATGTTTGTATCACTTCATTCAGTTGTTCACGTTGGTTACAACGTTTTTTTTCTTGGTTGATGAGTTCATTGCTTAAATGAAGTCCAGCCAGAATAAGCAATTGAATAGGATCTAATGTTTTAAAAACTGATTTTTTTTGAGAAATTACACCACTTAATTTTTTTGCAGCACGTTGTAGATTTTCGACTTCGTCTGAGCCACATTTAATTTTATAAGATTTTCCCATGATGGTGATGTTACATATATTTGATGTGTTCATGTCCGTCTGCAAAAAATAATGTGTTTTTACATGTTAACAATTTTGGCATCTTAGAGCAAATCAGTTATCATCTTCTTTTTAACCAAGAAGGGTTTTATATGTCAGTTTATTCAGATACTTCATCCGAAGCATTAGATTATGATTTGTTGTCGGATGAGTTGGGGCCTTTAAAATTAAACATGGATATTGCACTATTACACGGTTTGATAACTGGTTTATTGGTTTCGGGATCTTCCTTACAAGCAGAGAATTATCTTCGTTCATTGTTGCTCAATAAAACCGGACCTGAAAATCATCAAAGCACGCAAGCATTGTTTTCTATTTTAACCATTACGCAGGCATGGTTAACAAATTTTGGCTTTGATTTTCAAATGCTATTGCCGAGTGATGACGAAGATTTACCCGTGCGTGTAGAGGGTTTTAGTGATTGGGCGCAGGGATTTTTGGAAGGCTTTTTTATGTCTGGGATTACTATGGATGATATTGAGTCTGAAGATACGATTGAAGCATTGCAACATTTCGAAGAATTTTCTCAAATGGGATTGGATGATTTAGAATTTGGAGAAGAAGATGAAAAAGCATTTGCGGAACTGGTTGAATATGCGCGTCTTGCGGTGATGCAAATATTTTGTGATCTTAATGATGAAGAATCAGGTCAAAGCGAGTCACTACAACATTAAGGATGAACCCATGATCTCCGCACAAGCATTTAAAACCAGACGTCAAGCAATTCAAGAGCAGTTACCCCAAGATGCGGTCGCTATCATTCCGGCGGGCGTAGAATTATATCGAAATGGGGATACACATTACCCCTTTCGACAACATAGTGACTTTTGGTATTTAACAGGCTTTGCGGAACCCGAAGCCGTATTAGTCATTTCACCAGGGCAATCAATTTTATTTTGCAAACCACGCTGTCCTGAAATGGAGGTATGGACAGGGGCGATTTTGGGGCCAGAGGCTGC